>CALRVN010000437.1:0-3007 GCA_943371625.1 Hyphomicrobium sp. CS1GBMeth3 | reverse complement strand
AGACGAGCAGGAACAGCCCGGCGAGCCCGAGGATGACCCAGATGCGCGGCCACAGGCGCTCGAACAGCAGGGCCCAGCGGCTGGCGCGGACCTTGCGGGCGAACTTCGTGTCGGCGGGGGTGGCGGCATTCAGCTCCGTCATGGTTTTGACGATAGCTTGAACATTGCGGCGGGCCTAGCGGCGGGGTGCCGCCCCTCCATTAAACTTTAGTCATTCTGGGCGGGAAAGCGGGTATTCGAGCCAGGTGGGGACGCGGTCGAGGGCGACGAGGGCGGCGGCGGAAAGGCGGGGGCGGACAACGGCGTAGTTGTCCCCCTTCACGAGCACCTCGGGTACGAGCGGCCGCGTGTTGTAGGTCGACGACATGACCGCGCCATATGCCCCCGCCGTCATGAGGGCGATGAGGTCGCCGGCGGCGAGGGGCGGCAGGTTGCGGTCGAGAGCGAGATAATCCCCGGTCTCGCACACCGGCCCGACGATATCCTGCACGATCGGCGGCTCGGAGAGCTTGGCTTCCTCGACGGGCCAAATCTCGTGCTGAGCCTCGTAGAGCGTCGGGCGGATCAGATCGTTCATGGCCGCGTCGACCACGGTGAATGTCTTGTCGACACCCTCCTTGGCGTAGATGACTCGGCTGACCAGCACACCGGCGTTGCCGACGATGACGCGCCCGGGTTCCATGACGATATTGAGCTTGAGCGCTCCCAGCTCTTCCTTGACGATCGCGGCATAGGCGGACGGCGGCGGGGCCACCTCGCCCTCGGACATGTACGGCACGCCGAGACCACCGCCGATGTCGAGGTGCTCGAGCTTGTGACCGTCGGCGATGAGCGTTTCGGCAAGCTCGCGCATCAGGCGGAAGGCGTTGCGGAACGGGCCGAGGTCGGTGATCTGGCTGCCGATGTGCATGTGGATGCCGGTGACGGCGATGCCGGGCAGCTTGGCGGCTTCGGCGTAGAGACGGCGCGCCTCGCCATAGGGGATGCCGAACTTGTTCTCGGCCTTGCCGGTGGAGATCTTGGCGTGCGTCTTCGCATCGACGTCGGGGTTGACGCGCAGCGCCACGCGCGCGGTCTTGCCGAGGCCCGCTGCGACCTCGCTGAGCGCGCTCAGCTCGGGCTCGCTTTCGACGTTAAAGCCGAGAATGCCCGTCTCAAGCGCAAAGGCCATCTCCTCGCGCGTCTTGCCGACGCCGGCGAAAATGATCCGGGACGCCGGGGCGCCGGCGGCCAGGGCTCGGCGCAATTCGCCCTCGGAGACGACATCCATGCCGGCGCCGAGCTTGGCTAGCGTGGTCAGCACCGCCTGATTGGAGTTTGCCTTGACGGCAAAGCAGATGAGCGCGTCCTGCCCGGCGAAGGCCTCGGTCAGGACCCGATAGTGCCTTTCGAGCGTTGCCGTCGAATAGCAATAGAAGGGCGTGCCGACCTCGGCCGCGAGCCGCGCCAGGCTGACGCCCTCGGCGTGCAGCACACCGTCGCGGTACTCAAAATGATGCATGGGCCGGGGTCTTTCTTGCAGCGCGCTGCTATAGGGTGACCGCCGCTAATAGCGGCAGACGGCCGGACAATGCAATGGCAGGGCGATGAGCGGAACAGCACAAGAAAGCCATGGCGGACCGGACGGCGCAGCAGAAGTGGCTTTCGGCGTCCCGCTAGCCGACTTCACATTCAAAATCGCCGGGCGGACGTGGACCATCCGGGCGGCACGGGACCAGGACGCGCTCATGGTGGCCGCGGATTGCTTCGTCGCTTTCCCGTTCGGGCTGCTGATATGGGAATCGGCGCAGGCACTCGCGGAAGCCCTCGCCGAAGATAAGGCTGCCGTCGCCGACCGGAGCGTTCTGGAGCTTGGCGCCGGTGTCGGATTCCCCGGCATTGTGGCGCGCAGCGTCGGAGCCGCATCGGTGCGCCAGACCGACCACATCTCCGAGGCCCTAGACCTGTGCCGCATCAATGCGGCGGCAAACGACGTCGAGGGGATAGAGTTGGCGCTGGCCAACTGGGACGCCTGGAACGACCCGCGCCGCTACGATCTGATCATCGGCTCGGACGTCATTTACGAGCGGCAGGCGCATGCGCCGCTGATCGCCATCCTCGAGCGCAACCTGGCGGCCGGTGGTCGCGCGATAATCGCCGATCCGCGCCGGCAGGACACGCCGCTGTTCCTCGCCGACCTTGCGGGCGCGGGATGGAAGTCGGCGCGACGGAGCCGCAAGATCGCAGCGATGATGCAGGGTGGCACCGACGTCGTCGACATCGACATCATCGAGCTATGGCGGTGATTGCTTAACTGGAGCCCGACCGCGGTTTCTCAATGCGCGGCTCCTCTGCTACGGTGCGGCCATGAACCTAACCATCGAGACCGAGCAGGAAGACGATGGCCGCTGGATCGCGGAGATACCGGAGCTTTCCGGCGTGCTCGCGTACGGCGCCACACGGGATGAGGCCATGGCGCGCGCTGAGATCCTGGCGCTGCGGGTCCTCGCCGAGCGTTCCAGCCCTCTTTCGTCATGCCGGCGGAGGCCGGCACCCACGCAACTCTCCGCAAGCGAAGCGGCAGCGGGGATCGACGCCAGCCGTGAGGCGGCGTTCGGCTACATCGACAGCGTGTGCTGAAGCTGGCGTGGATCCCGACCTGCGTCGGGATGACGGACTGCGCTGACCTGAGCTTAGCGGAGGAGGGGGTCGAGGATGAAGCCGTCGTGCGGCTTGGGCGGCGCTGCGCTACCCGGCTGCGTGCCAGCGGCCTCGGCCGACTTGGCGGTGCCGTCTGCTTTCGCGGAAGGGGGTGGATCGAGCGAGCCGCGGACGCCGCAACCGCCGAAACCGAGGCACAGCCCGGCAGCCAGCAGAACGGCAACCATTGCCTTGGGTGTCAACGTTACGCGCATGTCCCCGACCGATCCCACTCTGCATGGTCCAGCGTTGGCTGAACGCCGCATGGCCAAGCTACCCACCCGACCCTGAAGGCGGTTCTGGGGCGTCCTGGCCGTACAGAAGAGGT
>CALRVN010000436.1:0-3035 GCA_943371625.1 Hyphomicrobium sp. CS1GBMeth3 | reverse complement strand
GGACTGGAGGCGGCGCAATGAGGAAGCGTGCTTTCGCGGCGGCTGGCCTGGCGATGCTTGCGGTGGGCTTGGCGGCCTCTGCAAGCCAGGCGGTGAAGCTGCCGGAGAACGACTACCCGACCAACGCGCGCGCCGACTACGTTTTCGCGTGCATGCAGACGAATGGCCAGAACCGCGTCGTTCTCGACAAATGCTCGTGCTCTATCGATACGATCGCCTCGCTGCTGCCGTACGCAGACTACGAAGCCGCGGAGACGATCATGTCGGTCCGCCAGAAGGGCGGCGAGAGCGTTGCGATGTTCAACAGCTTCGCGCCGTACCTCGAGAAGGTGAAGAACCTCAAGCGCGCGCAGGTCGAGGCGGAGCTGCGCTGCTTCTAGGTTTCGATCGGGGCTGAATGGAAAGGGCGCCGTGAGGGCGCCCTTTTTGCTGTTCGGCGGCCGGCAGCCTCACGAAGCCTTTTTGGCGGACGTTGCGGTGAAGGTCTGGCCCTCGGTGTCCTTAGCCGTCACCTCGATAACGTTCTCGGTGCCAGGTGCGAAGGTGAAGCGGAAGTTGGGGTTCTCGGAGATCGAGATGCCGCCTTCCATCTTGAAGATGCGGGCGCCGTCGCGCTTGACGTCCATTTCGCTGACGATCCGCATGGGTGTGAACTGGCGCGTCAGCTGATCCATCTGCATGCCAGTAAAATTGGGATGGCGGATCATCACCTGCGCCTCGCGGACGGGCGGCGACTGGTCCTTGGCTTCGGCATCAAAACTGCGGATCTGCACCTTGCCGAGGCTCGCGAGAGCCTCGTCGGCGTCCTTGGAAGCTGCCGCCGAGCAGCCGCCCGAGGCTTTGACGAACTTCGAAGCGACATGAAGCTTGCCGTCTGCGGTCTCGACCACGGCGCGTACATTCGAATACATGTCGATGCGAACGCGGGTCGAGAGCATGCGCTCACCCTTGCCGGCGGCTTCGCCGAAATAGAAGGTCGCTGCAACCGGCGCTGGGTTCTTGTCGACGACGAGCGTCAAGCTCTTCACCTCGCCGGCGGATGCCGGGATGCGGACGGTGAGAGGAACGAGGGCTGCATCCTCGGCGCGGTACGGTGCGTCGAGCGTGACGGCGCCATCGTTCTCGGCCATATCGCGGCTGTCAAAGACATCGCGGCGGATGTCCTGCCAGATGTCGTCGCCTGCGGCCGCGGGGAAAGCCGCGCCCACGCTCAGCATCAATACGAGCGCCAGTGCGCCCAGCTTCGTCTCAGCCACCACCATTATTTGCTTCCTCCATGCCGCCGCGTTGCTGGCTATTCCCATTCCAGTTCGGCGAAAGCGGCAGAAACGTTGCGTGCATTGTACTCTTTGAACAGAAGCCATGCATCTTTTTCGGATAGCCCGGCCTTCTCGGAGGCCTCGGACATCGTCTTGCCCTGCTTGATCATCGTGCGCACGTCATCGGCAACCGTGCCGAGATAGCGCTTCTCGGCGTCGAGCGCGGCGGGAAAGGCCATCGAGGCAGGGCCGTGTCCAGGGACCGCGAGCTTAATGTCTTGTCGTGCCGACAGTTTGTCGATCAGCGCGAGCCAGCCGCGGATCGAGCCATCGAGTGCGGGCACATGGTGCGAAAATAGCAGGTCGCCGAGGAATATGGTGTCGGTCGTCTCGTCGAGCACTGTGAGGTCGTTGTCGGTGTGGGCTGTCGGGTGGGCCTCCAGGAGCAGCTTGCGGCCGCCAAGGTCGAGTTCTCGGCGGTCTGAGACGAGCTCGGTTGGGGCCACGATCTCGGTGCCGACGAACGCGTCGCCGAGCAGCTCCTTGTTGATCGCGAGGTAGCGGTCGCCGCGGGTCGCAAGCGCGCGGGGCAGCTTGGCGTGCCCAATGAAGGCGGGGTTTTCGCCCTTGAACGCGGCATTTCCGAACAGATGGTCGGGGTGCATGTGGGTGTTGATCACGTACTTGATCGGCAGGCTGGTCTCGGCGCGGATAGCGGCGAGCAGCTCGGCTCCGATGTGGGCGCTCCCACCCGTATCGATGACAGCGACGGCGTCGTTGCCGACGACAAACCCCGAGTTCGACGTGTCGCCTGAATTGCGCGGGGTGAAAATCTCGTAGCGCCCGTGGTGCACGTAAACGCCTGGGGCGACCTGCTTTACGCCGAATTTTGCACTTGGCGCCTCGGAGCCGGCTGTCTGCGTGGCGGGCGCGGAAGCCGGTGCGTCCGCGATGCGAATCCGGCTGTTTGGTAACGAGTCAGAAGGGTTTGCGAGAGCTGTGGACGTCACCAAAACGGCGGTAACGAGCAACGCTGTAACGTTCGGGAATACTTCCCGGAATCGGTTCCCAAACGGCACTGGCTGAGGCATGTTTTTGCTCTGGTTCTCGATCACGAAAAATAGGTCCGCGCGATCACGGACGCGAGAGGTTACGTGAGAATTTCGTGCAGTGCGCGTGCGGCTCGAGTCTACGGTCGTGCAGAGGATGAACGCTTTTCGGCCAATGCTCAGATCGTGAGCGACGCAGTTATCCAGCGTTTGTGGGCGCCCGTGCGAATGTTGTCGTGCGCCGCACAATTCGACTGTGCAGCGCAGCAAACCGCGATGGGACGGCAGATAAAATACGTCAACGATCTTGTCCTATTCACGGACGCGTGAATTTTCGTTACCGGGGCCGCTTGCGGGCGGGAAAAAAAAGTGCGTAGATGTGCCGCGGTGTGACACGGCAACCAGGGTTCGCTGGCATCAACCAGTACGCCCGCCGAACGCCAATAAAGGGAAAAGAAGGGGAAAACCCCGCTCCCAAATAAACAGGGTGTGAGGCGCTGCTGGTCACCACCGACTTGCGTGGCAAGAACCTTAAAATGGAGGAAGCGCAATGCGCAAAAGCGTATTCGCAGGTGCTTTGGTTGCGACGGCTGCCCTTGCGGCACCGGCGTTGGCCAATGATAGCGTTGTTAAATGTATCGCCGACGATAACAACTGGTGCATGCAGCAGGGTAACTACGACGCTACCCGCTATTCTAAGCTGGACCAGATCACGACCAAGAACGTT
>CALRVN010000435.1:0-3048 GCA_943371625.1 Hyphomicrobium sp. CS1GBMeth3 | reverse complement strand
CACATAAGTATAGATAATAAGTTCGTGTGTCGACGCGCTGAGTCGCGAAGGTTTCGGCCTACGGCTTCACGATCACCGGCGGGACGGACATGTCGAGGGTCGGGGCGCCGGGGCCGGTCGTCTCCGGAGGCGGGGCGCCGGGGATCTGCGGCGGGTAGGGCGGCAGAGAGAACCCTTCGCCCTTGAACGCCTGCGGTGCTGTGCTGACCGGTGCGACGGTGCCCGGAAGAGCGCGCGGCATCGGGTATTGATCGTGGCCGACGAGCCCGGGGAAGGCGATCAGCAGCCCCACCATGATGAGCTGGATGATCACGTATGGGACGGCGCCCCAATAGATCTGGCTCGATGTGACGGGCGGCATCGTCAGGCCGGTGACGCGATCGACGTAGGGCGCGCGCGGCGCGACGGAGCGCAGGTAGAACAGCGCGAAGCCGAACGGCGGGTGCATGAAGCTCGTCTGCATGTTCACGGCGAGGATGACGCCGAACCACACCAGATCGATGCCGAGGGCCTGAGCGGCCGGGGCGAGCAGCGGCACGATGATGAAGGCGAGCTCGAAGAAATCGAGGAAGAAGGCAAGGAAGAACACGAGCACGTTCACGAAGATGAGGAAGCCGATCGCGCCGCCCGGCAGCGACACGAGCAGGTGCTCCACCCAAAGGTGCCCGTTCACGCCGTAGAAGGTGAGCGAGAAGATGCGCGCGCCGATGAGGATGAACATCACGAAGGCGGAGAGCTTGGCAGTCGCCTGCGCGGCCGAGCGGACGATCTCGAGGCTGAAGCGTTTCGGGTTCCTCTCGCTGAGGCGTTTGCCGAGGGCCAGGAGCATGGCTCCGACCGCGCCCATGGCGCCGCCCTCAGTCGGTGTCGCGACGCCGATGAAGATGGTGCCGAGCACGAGGAAGATGAGCAGGAGCGGCGGCACCATCACGAAGGTGACCTGCTCTGCAAGATTGGAGAGCAGCCGCGGGCCTCCGTTGCGCTTGAACAGCCAGTTGGCTCCGGCGACCACGACGGCAAAGCAGATGGCCAGCGTCACGGTGAGGATGACGTAGTCGGCGCCCGCCCGCTCACTGTCGCGCATGAAGAACCACGCCGCCGCCGCGCAGACCGCGGTCAAGAGGATGAGTGATGTAAAGCCGCGTGAGCCGTCGGCCTCGCGATGGACCACGGCTTCGGCCGGCAGTCCCGGTGCGGCGTGGGGCCAGATGGTCGAGACGATGAACACGAAGACGGCATAGAGGCCCGCCAGCATCAGGCCGGGCACCATGGCGCCTGTGTACATGTCGCCGACGGATCGGCCGAGCTGGTCTGCGAGCACGATGAGCACGAGCGAGGGCGGGATGATCTGCGCCAGCGTGCCGGAGGCGGCGATGGTGCCGGTGGCGAAGCGCGCGTCGTAGCCGTAGCGCAGCATGATGGGCAACGAGATGAGGCCCATCGAGATGACGGAGGCGGCGACAACGCCTGTCGTCGCAGCCAGCAAGGCGCCGACGAAAATCACAGCGTAGGCGAGGCCGCCGCGGATGGTGCCGAACAGCTGGCCGATGGTCTCGAGGAGGTCCTCGGCCATGCCGGAGCGTTCGAGGATCAGTCCCATGAAGGCGAAGAATGGGATTGCTAGCAGCGTGTCGTTGGCCATCACGCCGTAGATGCGTTCGGGCAAAGTGCCGAGCAGCGGCCAGGAGAGATTGACGGCGCCGCCGGAGTAGGGCGCCAGCTCGACGCCGACGACGAAAAAGACGAGGCCGACGGCGGCGAGCGAGAATGCCGCCGGGTAACCCAGCAGCAGAAAGCCGATGAGCGCCAGGAACATGATCGGCGCAAGGTTCTGTGCGATGAACTCCAACATCCCCCGTTCTCCCGTCAGCTCTTCTGATCGGTGGAGAGATGTCCGGCGTCCGGGCCAGCAGCGGGGTGGCCGCTATCGAACCTATCCTCGGGCAGGTCGCCTCTGATGATGGCCATGCGCTTGATGAACTCGGATATCCCCTGAAGGAATAGGAGGGCGAAGGCGACGGGGATCAGGAGTTTCACCGGCCACTGCGGGAGGCCGCCGTAGTTCGACGACTGCTCGTTCTGCTCCCACGAGGCGAGGAAGAAGCCCCACGAGGTGTAGGCGACGAGGCCGGCCATCGGCAGCAGGAAGAACAGGTGACCGACGACCTCGATGGCGTTGCGCGCCCATCGCGGCATGCGCTCGTTCACGATGTCGATGCGGATGTGCTCGTTGACGGCGAGCGTCCAAGGGGCGGCGAGCAGGAACATGGCGGCGAAGAGCCACCACTGCAACTCGAGCCAGGCATTGGAGCTGAGGTCGAAGATCTTGCGGAACACGGCATTGCCGGCGCTGATGACGGCGGCGACGACGACGAGCCAGGCGACCCATTGGCCGATAACGCGCGTTGCGGCATCGATCCAGCGGCTCACAGCGAGCAGCGCCTGCATGCATTCCCTCCCCGCGGCGCCCGAATGCATTGTGAGGACTGCTTCTCGACGCCTCGACAACCTATATCGAGGGCAGGCCGTGACTTCCAGTACGGCCTCTGACAGTATCCGCGCCCGGCCGATAAGCCATCGCCGTCGACCGTCCCCAGGAGCCTACCAATGACCGTTTCGAAGCCGCTCGTGCTCGATGAATTGCGCCGCATCAAGGGGCCAGACCTCAGCGGCAACATTGTCGACCTCGGCCTCGTGTCGGAGATCCTGGTGAAGGACGACAAGGTCTATTTCTCGATCACGGTGCCGGCGGCGCGGGCGGAGGAACTGGAGCCGTTGCGCAAGGCGGCCGAGAGCCTAGTCGCGAAGGTGCCGGGCGTTGCGGGTGTCACCGCCGTGTTGACCGCGGAAGCGCCTACGGGGCGTGCCACGGCGCAGGCGAAGCCGCCGGAAAGCGCGCGGGTCGCGCAGGCGCGGGCGCAGGGCAATTTCGGGAACGGCTCGCATTCACACGCGCATGGGCCCGGACATTCCCACACGCATGATCACGGCCCCGCGCCGGCGGCGCAGGCAGGCACCGGGCCCAAGCCGATGGCCGGGGTTCCAGGC
>CALRVN010000434.1:0-3087 GCA_943371625.1 Hyphomicrobium sp. CS1GBMeth3 | reverse complement strand
CGCCGCGCCGGCTTCCGTGCGGTGCCGGGGAGCATCGTGCGGCGCTCGGCCTATATTGCGCCGAACGTGGTGCTGCTGCCGTCGTTCGTGAACCTCGGCGCCTACGTCGACGAGGGCACGATGGTCGACACGTGGGCGACTGTCGGCTCTTGCGCGCAGATCGGCAAGAACTGCCACATCTCCGGCGGTGCCGGCATCGGCGGCGTGCTGGAGCCGCTGCAGGCCGGTCCGGTGATCATCGAGGACAACTGCTTCATCGGCGCGCGTGCCGAGGTGGCCGAGGGCGTTCACGTCGGCGAGGGCTCGGTGCTGTCGATGGGCGTCTATCTCGGCGCCTCAACGACGATCATCGATCGCGCGACGGGCGAGAAGTTTTTCGGCAAGGTGCCGCCGTACTCGGTGGTGGTGTCCGGCTCGATGCCACCGAAAAATCCTCTCCCCGACGGCTCGCCCGGCCCCAACCTTTATTGCGCCGTGATCGTGAAGAAGGTCGACGCGCAGACGCGTTCGAAGACCTCGATCAACGAATTGCTGCGCGACTAGGGTGCCTAGGGGTGGGACATGAATACCTACCGCAATCTCAATACGACTGACATCGTCGCGACGCTGGAGCAGCTGACCTCGCGCATCGGCGAGCGGTTTCCGCGCAGCGGGCTATATCGCGTGTGCGAAGAGCTGACGACGATGGCCGAGCAGACGAGCCGGCGCGCCGATAAGATCGCGAAGCCTAACCTCTGGTTACGGCTGATCACCGCCTGCCTGCTGGCTCTCGCCGCCACTATCATCGTGCTGGGCGTCAATCGGGCGCTGACGCTGGAGGCGTCGACCGAGCTGACGAACGTCATGCAGGGCGTCGACGCGGGTGTCAGCCTGCTCATCGTGCTCGGGGGCGCGGCGTTCTACCTGTCCAGCCTGGAAAGCCGCTGGCGGCGCGGGGCGGCGTTGCGCAAGCTGCACGAGTTCCGCTCGATCGCGCACGTCATCGACATGCATCAGCTGACCAAGGACCCGAGCGCGCTCGGTGGCCCGCGGACCAGTGCATCGCCCGACCGGGATATGACGCGCTACGAGCTGGTGCGGTATCTCAGCTATTGCTCGGAAATGCTGTCGCTGGCGAGCAAGTGCGCGGCCGTATATGGCGAGAAGATCCACGATCCAGCAGTCGTGGACACGGTGGGAGACATCGAGCGGCTAAGTACGTCGCTGAGCCAGAAGATCTGGCAGAAGATTACGCTGGTCGAAGCGGACGTCGAAGAGGCGCGCGGCGCCATGGCGGTGTCGGCCGGCGAGAAGGCCTTCGCGCAGCTGACAGGCGAGGGCTGAGCCCCGAGCGCAGTGGGCGGCCCGATCAAACGGACCTATAACCGTCGGCGCGTGAACCTATAGGCGGATCGATGTCCTACCTCTCGTACCTCTTCACCTTGCTGACCTCATTCCGCGGGCGCATCACGCGCATGCAATGGTGGCTGGGCTTCGTCGTCTGGTTGCTCGGCAGCATCGCCGGGACGTTGCTGCTCAACCCGCAATATTTCGTCGCTGACGAAATCCCGCCGCCGGATTGGCCGGAGACCATTTTCCAGGTCATCTGGCTCGTTCCGTTCGCTGCCGTCAGCGTGAAGCGCTTCAACGATCGCGACTGGCCGTGGTGGCCGGGGTATTTCATGGCGGCACTGTCCGCCGTCTTCGTCGTCGCTCCCCATTTCGGCGTGGCGGTCGATCCGACCGCGGGCGGGCTCGGCGCTGCGATCTTCTATTTCGGCGCCCTGGCCGGTCTGGTCGCGCTAGTCGACAACGGCTTCATGCGCGGCACCGACGGGCCGAACCGCTACGGGCCTGATCCGCTGGCGAGGAGCGCGCAGACGGCATGAGCGGGATCATTCAGCTTCTGACGACGTTTCATGGCCGCATCGGCCGCCAGCAGTGGTGGCTGGGCTTTGTGCTGGTGGTGATCGCGAGCATCCTCGGCACGCTCGCCTTGTATCCGCAGTCCTTCACCGCGGACAATCCGCCACCGTCCTGGCCCGACACCATCCTGCAGCTGGTGCTGCTGATCCCGGGAACGGCAATCACGGTCAAGCGGTTCAACGATCGCGATTACCCGTGGTGGCTGGGCTATGCGTCAGCATTGCTGACGCCGCTCATGATCCTGCCGCCGCACTTCGGGATGTATGTCGATCCGAACGTCGAAGGGGCGGGAGCCGTGCTGTTCTGGGCTGTTATGGCGGCGCTGCTGCTCATACTTATCGACAATGGCTTCATCCGCGGTACGAAGGGCCCCAACCGCTACGGTCCCGATCCGCTGACAGGCAATGCAGCATGACGACTTCACACGATCCGGTTCCACTGGCGCAAGCTTTGATCCGCTGTGAAAGCGTGACCCCGGTCGAGGGCGGCGCGCTGACGCTGCTCGAGGGCGTGCTGGATGCGGCCGGATTCGAATGCCACCGGGTGACGTTCTCGGAGCCCGGGTTTGCCGACGTAGAGAACCTTTACGCGCGCCTTGGCAACACCGGCCCAAACCTCTGCTTCGCGGGCCATACCGATGTCGTGCCCCCGGGCAACATCGATGCCTGGACCTCGCCGCCGTTCGGTGCCGAGATCCGCGAGGGCGTGCTGTACGGCCGCGGTGCCGTGGACATGAAAGGCGAGATCGCCTGCTTCGTCGCGGCTATGAAGCGCTACTTGGCGTCCGGCGAGGGCAAGCTGCCGGGCTCGATCTCGCTGCTCATCACCGGGGACGAGGAAGGCGACAGCATCAACGGCACCATCAAGCTGCTCGACTGGCTGAAGGTGCGCGGCGAGGTGCTGCATGCGTGCGTCGTCGGAGAGCCGTCGAGTCGCAACGTCGTGGGCGACGAGATCAAGATTGGGCGCCGCGGGTCCGTGAACGGCGAGATCATCGTTACCGGCAAGCAAGGGCACGCCGCCTACCCGCAGATCGCCGACAACCCGGTGCCGAAGCTGGCGCGGATCATCGATCGGCTGTCGAGCCTGAAGCTGGACAACGGCACCGGCCATTTCGAGCCTTCACATCTGGAGGTGACGGTCATTTCGGTGCCGAATACGGCAACCAACGTCATTCCGGGC
>CALRVN010000433.1:0-3094 GCA_943371625.1 Hyphomicrobium sp. CS1GBMeth3 | reverse complement strand
GCGGAGCCATGCTTCGCATGGACGGGGAGCCGGCCGCCGGCGCATGGCTGTTTGAAATGTAGCGTGCGCTCCGATCGTCCGAGCGCCTACCAGCGAGGGCGTGAATCGGCAGCGCAAAAGAGTCGAGCCGGGCGGTTGGCGCGTGGTGCTCTTTGACATTCGTGGATTTGGCGCGCTGGCGGGATCGAGACCGCAAGGCCTCTCCCAAACGAAAAAGGGCCCGATCGGTGAGATCGGGCCCGGGCGCTCACGCATTACCGGAGGGGAAGGGATGGCTGAGAGGGAGACGCAAACTCAAGAAACAGGACGCGAACGCAACGGTACTAGAGAACGCAAACTCAACATGCTTCAGCGAGGGGCAGCTCCTGCTGGTCGTCCTCGAAGGGCTTGGGCATCGGGAAGGCGATGACGTTGGTGTCGCCGCCGGTCTCGACGCCAGCGCGACGCTGACGGAACCAGCGCAGCGCGGTGTTGGTCATCACGGCCTCGTCGCGGGTGGCCTGGATGAGAAGGCCGTCCTCGGGGTCGAGCATGCCGCGGAGCTGAGCCTCGACCTCTTCCTCGCGGGCGTCCGTCTTCACGTACCAGGTCTGCTCCAGAGGGCGGGCCCAAGAATTGCCGATGGCCATGATCTGCTGCGCCAGGATGTGCTTGTTACGATGCGGCTGGGCCAGGTCGTAAGAGATGATGAGGGTGCGCATGGCGGGTGTCTCTCTGGCTATGGGCTGCAGGGGGGAGAGACGCGAAACTAGCCCCTGATTGCGCTGCATTTGCGGCGCTGCGAACGTAGGGAGAACATCGCACGACTCACTGGTTTTGTCCAGCGTTTGTTCTCATGCTGTTCTCGGCTTTTAACGGCAGCTGCTGCAACTATTCGAAGAGCGAAAGTTGCCCTGGATGGCCGGTTTTGGGGTGTCGCTGGTGGGGTCCGAAATCGACGCGGTCGAGGAGGCCGGGGTAGCGCGCCTCGAACAGCTCGAGGGCCTTGGTGCGGGCACCGGCGAAGCGCTCGCCTTCCCAGATCTCGTAGAGGCGGCGCGGGTCGCAACCGTAGCGGTTGACCAGGTCCTTGCGCCGGATGCGCAGCCAGCGGGCGATCCAGATATCGACGGCGTCCGCCTCGGTCAGCGGACGGCGGGCGAGGGCGGGAGGGACGGTCCTGAGGAACGCGAGGGCCATGATGGACTACGGGGCAGCAACCGAGGGAACTGCGGTTCTCTTCGCGCGGCCTTGACTTATGCGGCCGCAAAACTTCTATCGCGGACAATAACAGCGAACTGATGGCTGGCGTTCCAGCCCCGTCACCTTACGCGACAGGACCAGCCGACGTGATCCTCTTTCCAGCCATCGACCTCAAGGACGGCAAGTGCGTGCGGCTGAAGCTGGGCGAGATGGATGCGGCCACCGTGTTCAACGACGATCCGGCGGCGCAGGCGCGGATTTTCGAGGCGCAGGGCTTCAAGTACCTGCACATCGTCGACCTCAACGGGGCGTTCGAGGGCAAGCCGGTGAACGCCGACGCGGTCGACGCCATCCTGGAGGCGATCAGCATCCCGGCGCAGCTCGGCGGCGGCATCCGCAACATGGAGACGATCGAGAAGTGGATCGACAGCGGCATCGACCGCGTGATCCTCGGTACCGTCGCGGTGCGCGACCCCGAACTGGTGCGACGCGCGTGCGTCGAATATCCGGGACGGATCGCGGTGGGCATCGACGCCAAGGGCGGGAAGGTGGCGGTCGAGGGCTGGGCGGAGACGTCGGAGCTGACCGCGGAAGAGCTGGCGAAGCGCTTCGAGGACGCGGGCGTCTCGGCCATCATCTACACGGACATCGAACGCGACGGGATACTGAAGGGGCTGAACCTGGAAGCGACGGCGAAGCTCGCACGGTCGACCGGCATCCCGGTCATAGCGTCGGGCGGTCTGGCTTCAATCGAGGACGTGAAGGCGCTGCTGAAGCCCGAATACGCCATGCTCGAGGGTGCGATCACGGGCCGGGCGCTCTACGACGGCCGGATTGAGGCGAAGGAAGCGCTCGCGCTGCTCGCTAACGCGAGTTAGTCGCCGCCGCCTCCACCGCCATCCGATCCGCCTGAATCGCAGCCGGAATCGGAAGTATCCGGTTCGCACCCGGCAGACCAAGACCCGTGGTCCACGAGCGCGCCCGCGATCATGGCGCGCGCCGGGCTAATTCCAGGATCGGTAACGGTGGAGGCGCCATCGTCGCGAGCCCATTGGGCCAACTTGGCTTGCGCCTGCTTCTTGTAAGCGAAGAAGAGGACGCCAATTATCAGAAGCAGGACGGCCTGCATGCCAAACAGGAAGGGCAGCCAGCCGATAAACCCTTCAAACGATGTCATGATCGACAAATCCTTGTGGCGCGCTCTTCGAGTATGATAGGGCCGCAGAACGACTGTACTTTGGTCAGGTCTGCACCATTCGGGCCCCGCACGCCGTGCCCCCGGTAACTGAGAATTACGAGAGATGCTGAAGACACGCATCATTCCCTGCCTCGACGTGAAGGACGGCCGCGTCGTCAAAGGCATCAACTTCGTCGATCTGATCGACGCCGGCGATCCGGTGGAAGCTGCCGCGGCTTATGACGCTGCAGGTGCGGACGAGCTTTGCTTTCTCGACATCACGGCTTCGCACGAGGGTCGCGACAACATCTTCCACGTCGTCGAGCAGACGGCCGAGCGCTGCTTCATGCCGCTCACGGTCGGCGGCGGCGTGCGTACGGTCGAGGACATCGGGCGGCTGCTGCATGCCGGTGCCGACAAGGTGTCGATCAATACGGCGGCGGTGAAGAACCCGCAGTTCGTCAAAGAGGCGGCGGAGAAGTTCGGCGCGCAGTGCATTGTCGTAGCGATCGACGCCAAGCGTGTGTCGCAGGCGGACGAGCCGCTGCGGTGGGAAATCTTCACGCACGGCGGCCGGACGCGCACGGGCATCGACGCGATACAATTTGCCAAGCAGGTGACGGCGCTCGGGGCCGGCGAGATCCTGCTCACGTCGATGGATAGAGACGGCACCAAGTCAGGCTTCGACCTGGCGCTGACGCGCGCCGTCTCAGATGCCGTCACCATTCCGGTGAT
>CALRVN010000432.1:0-3104 GCA_943371625.1 Hyphomicrobium sp. CS1GBMeth3 | reverse complement strand
CAACTCCTTCGAGCCGACGTCGTAGATCGCGGGATGGTGCGTCTTGTCGACGAGCTCGAGCTGCTCGTTGCTGAGCACGCTGCGTTCAATGGCACGCGTTAAAGACATTGCCGCCTCCGTTCGGATGATTTTCCGCGAGGACTTTAGCGTGGCGTGTCCCCGCGGGGACCGCTTTGCGGCATCGCGCTTTCGGAAGCGTGACTGTGGCGATGAAAAGGCACGGTATCGCCCAAGCGGGAGGCTGCTCAAACATTTGCCACGGTTGTCGCGCAAGTCGGAAAAAGAGACTTCAGCGAATCGCCGGAGCCACATGCCAGGGAAGAAGCATCCACTGCGTGCTGCAGCCTCAGGTATCGCCGCCGCGACGTTAATCATCGGCGCCGCGACCGTGCCGACGGCGGAGGCCAAATCTCCCGGCTCCCGCTACTGCTTCCACGGCTATTGCCATCGCGTCGGGACTCTGTCGCAGACGGACACGCTCGTCGGCTGGCGCGGCTACGTGATCGCCTCCTATTACGACAGCTGCCAGCGCGACCCGCTCAATCCCTGCGGGCTCACGAGTTCAGGCGCGGTATTCCGCGCCGACCTGCCTGACAACGCTGCAAGTCCGCTGCTCCCCGACGGCACAGTCATCCTCGCATACAATCCGAAGAGCGGGGATGCCTCGGTGCTGCGGATCACGAATGCGGGTCCGTACAGCGGAGAGCGCAAGCTCGACGTGTCGCGTGCGGCCGCGGACAAGCTGGGCTTCCGGAAGGCCGGGGTGACGGGGCTGGTGATCAGCGTGCTGCAATCGCCGACGAAGGCGGAAGCGAACTACGTCGGCCGGCGGGTGTACCCGAAGGTGCCGGGGCACATCGGCAAGTTCGAAACCGTCGACATCGCTATCGCGACGGCGAAGGAACGCATGGGTATCAACGATACCAGCGAGCAGGCGACGGGTGATAACGGCGGTGCGGTGGAAATGGCTGCGCTCGGAGACGGGGTGCCGAAGCCGCAGCTCGCAGTGTCGCCATCACTCGCGAAAGAATTAGTGATCCTGCGCACGCCGCCGCGCCCGGTGAACCGCGAAGTGCGGCTGGTGGAAGAACCGCGCGCGGTAAGCCGCGCGGACTTCCTCAAGCAGCAGTCGTTGGCGCAGAGCGAGACGACGCAAGACGCGCCGGCGGACGCGCGGCAATAACCGCGCGCCTACCTCACATATCCAGCTCCATGAAGTAGCCGGAGAAGCCGGGGCCGAAGGCGGCGAGCAGCTGCTTGCCGCGGACACCGTCGGCGAGCGCCTCCTTCAAGACGAACAGCGCCGTCGCCGACGACATGTTGCCGTAGTCGCGCAGCACCTGCCACGAATAGCGCAGCTGCTCGCGCGGCAGGCCGAGCACGCTCTCGATGGTGCTGAGCAGCTTGCTGCCGCCGGGATGCAGGAGGAAGCCGTCGAAGTCGTGCGGCATCAATCCGGCGCGGGCGAGGAACGGCACCACGCCTTCGGCCAGGCGCTCGCGCATCAGTGCGGGAAGCTCGGGGCTCAGCACGATGCCGAAGCCGTCGTCCTTGATGTCGAAACCCATGATGTGCTCGGTGTCGGACCAGGTGTATTCGCCGATGGCGCCGACGCGGGCGCGTGCGGGCGGGCGACTCGAGCCGAGTTGCTCATGCTTGCCGCCAGGGCCCGCATGACTGCGCACGACGACGGCGGCTGCACCATCACCGAACAGCGCCGCGGCGACGAACATCGTGAGGCTCGGATCGTTGATTCGTAGCGACAGCGAGCACAGGTCGACGGTGAGAAAGAGTACGTTCGAGCCGGGTTGCGCCTGCGCCATGCGGACGGCGCGCGAAAGTCCGGCAACGCCGCCACCACAGCCGAAGCCGAACACCGGCAGGCGCTGAACGTCGCGGCGGAACGGCAGCTTGTTCATCAGCCGCGCATCGAGGGTCGGGATGGCGAGGCCGGTGATGGTGTTGCAGACGATGGTGTCGATGTCGCGCAGCTCGAGCCCGGCTTCCGCAACGGCCTCGACGGCGACCTTCTCCAACAGCTCCAGGGCGTTACGTTGGTAGATCTCGGTGCGCTCCTCCCAGGTGTGGGTGCGCAGGTACCATTCTTTCGGCTCGACCGAGTAGCGGCGCTCGATGCCGGTGTTGGTGTAGAGCGAGTGCAGGCGGGCGAACTGCGGGTAGATCTTGTGGGCGCGCTCGGAGACTTCCTCCTGCCCAGTCACGTGCTTGGGCACGGCGGTGGCGACGGAGGCAATCACCACTTCGATGGTGGCCGGAGCTAAGCGCCGCTGGGAAAAAACTTCTGCATGTATGTTCATGATGCCGTCCGGGGTTGGAAAAGACCGCAGGGCTAAATGCGTCTGGCGAGCATGGTCGATCAGTGTGCGGAGCGCCACGCCGGGGTGAGTTATGCTCCATTCGCCGTTACGGCATCGTTAGCGCCAGATGAACGCGCATCGGAAGATTTGGGCGTGTGGTGGGATCACGGGTGATGGCAGGTGTCGTCGGCGCGGGTATAGTTGGGGCGGCGGCGGCACGCATTCCGCCGCCGCCAATCGGAGGTTCCTGCCCGTGCTCAAGATCCTGATCACGGCCTTAGCCGCCGTGGCTGCGCTCAGCGTTCCGGCTTTGGCGGAGCCGCCCGCGGACATCGACGCGTGCATCGAGCTTTCGGCGGCGACCGCCCGGGCGGCCAACGTGAAAACGGAAGCGGCTTATGTGAAGTTTCACAGCAAGCTGCTCAATCTCGACTCTGCCTGCGGCTCGCAGAACTTTGCCGAGGCGGAGAAAATCTCGAACGAGATCAAGGCCGAGTTCCCACCCGCGAAGTAGGGGCCTCGCGATACGCTGGAAGACCCGGGCGCCTTTGCGGCAGACACGATCGGTCTGCGCGCGATATCGTGGAACGAACCCGCATCCACCAATGGTCCGTCGGCTTCACACCGCGGTGTAGGTTCCGTTCGAGGCGTTCTCCAGCGCCTTGCGATCGAGAACGATGATGCGGCCGCGCTTCCTGGCGATCATGCCGCTGCGCTCGAGCTCCTGGATCGCCTCCGTCACGCCGGCGCGGCGCGAGGACAGCATCATAGCGAGGAACTCGTGCG
>CALRVN010000431.1:0-3111 GCA_943371625.1 Hyphomicrobium sp. CS1GBMeth3 | reverse complement strand
CTGCTCGGCGATCTCGTAGTTCGGCGCAGGCGTGCGCAGCTGCCGCCAGGACTTCGCAACGAACAGCGCCACATGATCGTTGGGGAAGAGGACGGCGTTGGAGTAGATGCCAAACAGTTCGGCGGGACCCGTCAGTGCGACGCCGGCTTCCTCGTCGAGTTCGCGCGCAAGTGCTTGCTCTACGATCTCGCCGCGTTCGACTCCGCCACCGGGAAAATGCCAGCCGGGACGATAGGTATGACGGATGAGCAGCACGCGGTTGTCAGCATCGATCACGGCCGCCTGGGCGCCGAGCGTCAGCCCGCGCGACAGACGCCAATAGCGCTGGAGGAGCTTGGTTGCGATCCGTCTGCCGGGCAAAATGATGCTCCTCACTGCGCGACCATTCACGCTGGCGCGGGGGCGCCGCCTTACGGCCGATTAAAGGTGCCCCGTGCTACGTTCAAGGCCGTCATCCTGCCCGAGGAAGCTTAACGCTGACCAACGATCCCGCGATGAACGAAACGATCACGCTCGCCCACGTGTCCGATGTGCATCTCTCGCCGATGGCGAGGTTCGCGTGGCGTCATCTGAACCTCAAGCGCGGGCTCGGCTACATCAACTGGCGGCGCCAGCGCAAACGTACGCACGGCCGCAGCGCGCTGGATCGCATCGTTGCCGACATGAAGGCGCATGCGCCGGATCATATCGCGGTCACCGGCGACCTCATCAATCTCGGCCTGCCGGCAGAATACGTGGCGGCGACGGCGTGGCTGCATGATCTCGGAACGTCGCGCGATGTTACAGTCGTTCCCGGCAATCACGACATCTACACGAGGCTCGGCCGCGATCCTGGCGTGCGGCGTTGGGCCGATTACATGCGCGCGGACGAATGGGGCGCGAAGTTCTCGCAGCCGGAGCCGACTGTGTTCCCGTTCGTGCGGCGGCTGGGGCCAGTGGCGCTTATCGGCGTCAACTCGGCGGTGGAAACGCCGCCGTTGATCGCTGCGGGCGAGGTGGGTGTTGCGCAGCTTGCAGCACTCGACAAGATACTGGAGCAACTCGATGCGGAAGGCATGATCCGCGTCGTGCTGATCCATCATCCGCCGCTGCCGGGACAAGCGCCGCCGCGCCGAGCGTTGCGTGACGCCGGACCGTTGTCACGCATCCTCGCGCAACGGGGCGCAGAGCTTGTGCTGCACGGGCATAATCATCGTGACAGCCAGATGGATTTTGCACGCCTGCCGGAACTCGGCGGTGGCAACGTGCCGGTGATCGGCGTTGCGTCCGGATCGGCGATGCGCACGCACGGGCATGAGCCTCTCGGCCGTTACAACCTGCTGCGCATCGGGCGCACCGATGGACGCGTCAGCATCGAGTGCGTGACACGCGGCATAGAGCCGGGCGGACAGGCCGTCACGGAGATCGAGCGCAAGCGCGTGACGTGAGCGCGTGTCGTTGCGGTACCGATTGTGTCAGCACGAAATTGGCGCGCCCTGTTGTCGCATGATCAGCGCGAGATACTGTCGCAAACGACGCCGTTCGAGCGTGCTTGCACAACAGCTGCGCAGCCTTCGCAGCGTGCACCGCTGCCTGCACAAATCTATGGCGCCAATGTCACTCCGACACGCTCGCGTAGTGCCTTCGTGCTGTTCCCCATTCAACTGCTACCGTGACACTATATAGGCCTACGGGGCGCAGCGGATGGAGCGCTTCGGTCAGGCGGGCGAATGCAAGTGCGGCTGTTTCGGCGAAAGATCCGACTGAACCTTGCGCTGCAGGGCGGCGGTGCGCATGGCGCCTTCACGTGGGGCGTGCTCGATCGGCTGCTCGAAGACGACGAGCTCGAGATCAGCTGGGTGAGCGCAACGAGTGCCGGCGCGGTGAATGCCGTCGCGGTTGCGTCGGGGATGATCGCGGGCGGCAAGCAGGCGGCTCGCGACAAGATGCGAGCCGTATGGGAGTCGGTGCACAAGGCCGGCGTGCCCGACCTGATGCGCTTCAATCCGTTTCTCTATGGCCTCTCGCGCTCGTCGCAGTTCTCGCAGATGGCGAGCCTGTGGTCGCCGTACGAATTCAATCCGCTCGGCTTCGATCCTCTGCGGCGATTGCTGTCGGAAAGCATCGACTTTGCAAAGCTGCGCAGCTCCTCACCGATCGAGCTGCTGATTGCGGCCACGGAGGTTGCCAGCGGCCGGGCGCGCATCTTCCGCCGACATGAGCTGACAGTGGAGGCGGTGCTGGCTTCGGCGTGCCTGCCGACGCTGCATCATGCGGTGGAGATCGACGGCGCCGCCTACTGGGACGGCGGGTTCTCGGCAAACCCCGATATCAAGACGCTGGCGATGGAAAGCCCGGTCGAGGATACGCTGATCGTGCAGCTCGCCCCGCTGGTGCGGCAGGGCGGCGTACCTACCGGCGCCCGCGAGATCGGGATGCACGTCAACCGCATTGCCTTCAATGCGCCGCTGGTGCGCGAGATCGAACTGATCGAGACGGTGCGTGAGTGCTGGCAGGGGCGGCTTGGCGGTCCGCGTGGCCGTTATGCCAAGCTTGCGACGCATCGGTTTCACCTCATCGAGGCGGGGCGGCATACGAGCTCGCTCAAGCCTGAAAGCACGATGAAGCCTGACTGGTCGATGCTGAGCCATCTGTTCAGTGCGGGCCGCGACGAGACGGAGAAATGGCTTGATCGTCACCGCGCCAGCATTGGACGCCGATCCAGCGTCGACTTGAAGGAGCGCTTCCTGACCGAGAAGCGCGGCGGACAAGGCGCCGCATCCGACGCAGGCGATGAACGCGCGTCTGCAAATGCGAAGGTAAGCGCCGGCGCCGATATTCCCGATTGAATATAGCCCTCGACTGCCGTCCGCGGCTGGCCTAAGCCTAGCGCCGCTATGTATGGCAGAATATATCGTTCGGGGAGACGGATCATGAGGCAGTTTTTGCGTAGCGAACTGACGCGCGCGCTTGGGATTACCGTGTTGGCGCTGCTCGCAGCGACGTCGGTATCTTCGCCGAGTGCGGCGGGCGAAGTGAAGGTCGCTGTCGCTGCGAATTTCACGGAAGCGGCGAAGGAGATCGGGGCGCTGTTCGAGAAGGCGACCGGCGACAAGGCGGTTTTCAGCTTCG
>CALRVN010000430.1:0-3118 GCA_943371625.1 Hyphomicrobium sp. CS1GBMeth3 | reverse complement strand
AGATGTCTCTGCTGCAGATGCCATGAGTGCTCACGCCGCCCGAGCACAGATCATCGCCCACTCTTCTCAACGAGTGGTTCACGCGCAAGCCGGAATGCGCGGCGTGGAACCGGGGAATTTAGCTCAATTGCAACGGATCATTCGCTGAGCGATACACTTCGTTCGTTCCGCTGTACCACCGGAGCAAGACAGGGGGGAGGGCGGCGACGAAGGACGAGCGACGGCTCTTCAGGCGACTTGAGACGCGCCCGCGAGCAGACGATTGATCTCCGCCTGAAGCTGCGCCTGGTGGTAGGGCTTTGACAGCCGCGGCAGATCGGTGACCTGCCCGTTCGGCAGATCCGCGTAGCCCGTCGTCAGCAGCACCGGCATGCGCGGATGCCGTTCGCGCGCCAGCTTCGCCAGCTCCGTTCCCGTCATGCCGGGCATGGCGTGGTCGGTTATCATCAGGTCGATGTTTGTCGACGCATCGAGGATCGCTAGCGCCTGCTTTCCGGAGTTCGCCTCGATGACGTTGTGACCGAGGTCTTCGAGCATGTCCGACGCACTCATCGCGATCAGCGGATCGTCGTCGACGATCAGGATCGTAGCCGTCCGCGTCGACGCGACGGCAACAGGCGCCGAGCGTTCGGCGACGGGCGCCTGTTCCGAAACCGGCAGCCAGAGGACAGCTGTGGTGCCGCGGCCCGGCGAACTCGTGAGATCGAGCTTGCCGCCCAATTGCACCGCGAGGCCATGCACCATCGACAGCCCCAGGCCCGTGCCCTTGCCCACCGACTTCGTCGAATAGAATGGCTCCACCGCCTTCTTCAGCGTGGCAGCATCCATGCCGTGCCCGGTGTCCGCAACGCTGATCCAGACATAGGGACCGGGCTTCAGCCGCTCGCGCTGTGCTTCGCTCGTCCCGGCCTTGATATCGATCGTGCCCCCCGACGGCATCGCATCGCGCGAATTGATCGCCAGATTGAGCACAGCAAGCTCGACCTGATTGGCGTCGATCCGCGCATACGGCAAATCGCGGGGCACGTCGAAGCGCAAAGCTATCTGCGGCCCCAACGTTCGCTCCAGCAGGTCAACCATTCCGGCGAGCAGCGCGCCCACATCAGTCGGTTGTGAGTTGAGATCCTGCTGCCTTGCGAAGGCGAGCATGCGCTGCGTCAGTGCCGCGCCCCGCTCGGCGCCCTGGATAGCGCCGTCGATCAGCCGCTGTGTGCGAGCGTCCTCCGGCAGCTTCTTCTTCAACAGGTCGAGATTGCCGATGACCGCCATGAGCAGATTGTTGAAGTCGTGCGCGACGCCGCCCGTGAGCTTGCCGATGCTCTCCATCTTCTGCGACTGCAAGAGCTGGTCCTGCACCCGCTCGCGGACGGAGACCTCCTTCATCAGCTCGGTCGTCCGTTGGTGCACGCGCTGCTCCAGCGTCTCCGAAAGCGCAGAAAGCGCCTCGCGTTCGAACGCCAGTTCGCGAAGCAAGCCTTCTCGTTCGAGCTCCGCCGATTTCCGTTCTGTTATGTCTGTCGATACGCCGACGAGGTGCGCGACCCGGCCGCTTCCGTCGCTCAATGCCCGCGCGCGCACATCGATCCAGTGCACGCTCCCGTCGGGCCACACGTTGCGATACTCGATGATGTAGTCGGCGCCGGTGCGTAGCGTGTGCGCGACGCTCGCCTCAACCTGTCCCAGATCGCCGGGATGCACCGCTGCCAGCAGCTCCTGGTAACCGAAGGCATCGCTCCATTCGCGCCCGAAGTGCGCCTTGCAGCTGTCGGACGCATTGAGCGTCATTGTCCCGACGTCGAGCGACCAGGACCCCAGATGCCCCGCTTCGAGCGCCGTCTGCAGCTGCCGCTCGCCTTCCTCCAGCTCCAGCAGTCGCTTGCGCGCTTCGTACTGGCGCCGGCGGCTGCGGACCGCGGTATGCACCACGCTGACCAGCGTCGTCGGATGGAACGGGCGTTCCACGAAAATGACATTGCCGAGCAGCTCTGCCAGCCGCCCAGCGGCAGGATTGCGCTCCGGGCCGCCACCTCTGTGCGTCAGCAGAATGATGGGAAAATCCGACCAGGAATCCTGGCGCGACAAATAGTCGACGAGCGGACGCAAATCGGCGTTGCGCAGGGCATCGTCGGCGATCACCGCCAACCCGGCGCCGTGTTCGATGGTTTCGGTCAGCGCTTCGAGATTGGGTCGGATAACTGCGGCAAAGCCCGCTTCGCGCAGCAGCGCCTGGGCGATCTGCGCATCGCGCCCACCGGGAGCGACGATGACCGCGCGCTCTGAAAGCGGTCCCGGCTTGCTCACCTTGGCTTGTCCCGCAGCAACGGGTCCTCGCCACCGCCGTATGTCGGTACCCCACGCAAGACGCCGTGGAAGTTTACCAAGGGCTCACCGAGCGATAGTCCGCTGTTGCTGATTTGATATTCGCGGATAGTCGTCTCGTGGCGCCCGGTGCGCTTCTTTATGATCGATACGGCGCGGCGCACTCTGCCGCCCGCCTCGAAATACCGAAGCAGGATGACCGTGTCCGCGAGATATGTGACGTCGACAGGCGCCTGCATGTCCCCGACGAGACCGTGCTGCGCAACCGTCATAAACGTGCTCGCACCCTGCCGGTTGAGGTACTGCAGCAGCTCGTGCATGTGGAGGACGAGCGAGTTTTCCTCCGGCATGGCCGCCTGGTAGCCGTTGAGGCTGTCGATGATGACCGTCTTGACCTTCCGCTTATCGACCGTATCGCGCACGCGGTGTGCAAACTCTCCTGGCGACAGCTCGGCCGCATCGATCTGTTCGACCGTCAGCGCCCCGCTCGCAATCGCCGCTTCGAGATCGATTCCCATGCCCTTCATGCGATCGAACAGAAGCCCGAGTTCCTCGTCGAAGGCGAATATTGCCGCCTTATCCCCGCGGGCGATCGCCGCCATGGCGAACGTAATGGCGATGAGGGACTTACCCGTTCCAGCCGGACCAAGGATCAGCGTGCTCGACCCTACCTCGAGGCCTCCGCCCAGCAGAGCATCAAATTCCGCGTTGCCGGTGGACAGCTGGTCGCGCTTGAAGTGCTTGCGGTGCTCCGACGCGACGAGCCTGGGGAAGACATTGATGCCGCCCGTCGTGATCG
>CALRVN010000429.1:0-3125 GCA_943371625.1 Hyphomicrobium sp. CS1GBMeth3 | reverse complement strand
TGCGTTCGCGAATGGCGGCGAACACCTGCCAGTCGGGCTCATAGGGCATGCCGAGCTTTGCCCTGATGGCCGTCACATGTGCGCGCAGGAACGGATTGCTCTCGAGTTCGCGGTCGAGCCGCGTCGGCAGAGTCGGCTTGTTTTCTTCGCGCAGCCGGTCGACTTCCTTGGTGCGGTTGACCAGCGCTTGATTGTCCGGCTCCAGCGTCAGCGCGAAGCGCGCGTTAGATTGCGTGTATTCGTGGCCGCAGTAGATCTCGGTGTCGGTTGGCAGCCGCATCAGCTTCTGCATCGACCGCCACATCATCTCGGCATTGCCCTCGAAGATGCGCCCCGCACCGAGCGCGAACAGCGTGTCCCCAACGAACACCACCTTCGCCTCCGGTATCCAATAAGCGACGTGCCCGATCGTATGCCCCGGCGTCTCGATCACCTTGATCTCGAACCTGCCGAACTTGACTACGTCGCCTTCGCTGACCTCCACGTCGATGCCCGGAATCCGGTCCGCCTCGGCCTTCGGCCCGATAATTGTGCAACCCGTCGCCTCCTTCAGCGCGAGGTTGCCGCCCGTGTGGTCGTTATGATGGTGCGTGACGAGCAGATGCGTCAGCTTCCGGCCCTTGGCCTCGAGCCGCGCCAGGATGGCCTTGGCGTCCGGCGCATCGATCGACGCCGTCACACCCGCCTCCGGATCGTGGATCAGCACGCCATAGTTGTCCGAAAGACAGGGAAATAGCTCGATTTCGAGCTTCGGCATTGGAACCGGCTCTCTTGCTGGGAGGCACGATGATGATGGGAATCGTAACCGCGCGCGCAACTTAAGACAACGCACACCGACGCAATGCTTGAAATGCTGGCCGAAGACGTCAGATTGGCGGCGACCGCAACGAGACATCAGGCCGATGCTGCTGGACGTGGACGACCTGTTGCAGTTCTACGCGACGCCGCTCGGCCAGACCGTGCGCCGGCTGCTGACGCATCGCATACGTGCCCGTTGGCGCGGCCTGCAGCAATCGACGTTGATCGGCGTCGGCTATGCTTCGCCCTATCTAGGCGCCTTCCGCGGCGAAGCTCAACGCGTCGGCGCGCTGATGCCGGATAGTCAGGGTGCTGTGCGCTGGCCGCGCGAAGGACCGTCCCACAGCGTCCTCGTCGACGAAGACCGTCTGCCGCTCGCCGACGGCTCCGTCGATCGTTTGCTGGTAGTGCATTGCCTCGAGGTCGCGGAACACACCCGCCATTTCCTGCGCGAGATGTGGCGAGTCCTCGCGCCCGAGGGCCGCGTCATCCTCATCGTGCCCAACCGTCGCGGAGTCTGGGCGCGCCTCGACAACACGCCTTTCGGTCAGGGACGCCCCTACAGCCGTCGTCAGCTCGATCAGTTGCTCATCGGCGCGATGTTCACGCCGCTCGATTGGGGCGGAGCACTTTATTTTCCGCCGCTCGGCCGCCAGATGCTGCTGCGGTCCTCGACCGCGTGGGAACGCGTCGGCAGCAGCGTGTCGCCGGCATTTTGCGGTGTGCTCATCGTCGAGGCGACGAAGGAGCTCATGGCACCTATAGGCAAGCCCGCGAAGGCGCGCGTGCTGCGCAAGCCCCTGCTGCAAACCTCGCCCGCCCGCCGCGTGCGAACCTCCGACGATTGAGGTTCTCGAGCTAACCTCTCCCAGGGGGGGGAGGTCGGATACGATCGCACGATCGTATCCGGGTGAGGGGTGCCCGCTGCGGGCGACTCTAATCCGCCTGGACGTAGCCGGGCACACCGCCGCATTCCGCGATCATCGTCTCGACTGGGCGCGCGGGCCTGGACTTCAACGCCAACTCGTCGATGCACGCGATCATGTCGTCGGGATTCATCTCGTTCTTGTACGGAAAGTTGCGCTCGAAGATCATGAAGCCCGTGCGGTCCTTCACGATCTCAGGCGCGCCCCGCCAGTCGTGCGCCTTGCCGCTGATGAGATCCGCAGCCGCCGGCGTCGCCTCTTCGAGGTTGCGGATGTAGCCCTCTGCGCGCACCGCTGATGAAATCGTCAGCGCCAGCGCCATCAATGCCCACCGCATCTTATCAGTCCTCGATTGGTGATTGCGTCGAACGCGTCGAACCTCGCCCCCCGGGAGCACGAGCGCTCAGACCGCTTCCTGGAAGCGCTGAGCGGTTTGCAGATCGACCGAGACGAGCTGCGAGATGCCCTTCTCCGCCATGGTCACGCCGAACAGCCGGCTCATGCGCGACATCGTCATCGGGTGATGCGTGATGACTAGAAAGCGCGTCGCCGTGTCCGCCGCCATGCTTTCCAAGAGGCGGCAGAACCTGTCGACGTTTGCGTCGTCGAGCGGCGCGTCCACCTCGTCGAGCACGCAGATCGGCGATGGGTTGGTGAGGAACACCGCGAAGATCAGCGACATCGCCGTTAGCGACTGCTCGCCGCCCGACAGCAGCGACAGCGTCGCCGGCTTCTTGCCCGGTGGCTTCGCGATGATCTCCAGCCCGCCCTCCAGCGGGTCCTCGCCCTCGATCATCTCCAGTCGCGCTTCGCCGCCACCGAACAGCGTCGAGAACAAGCGCCCGAAATGCGCGTTCACCGCTTCGAAGGCTTCCTGCAGCCGCTTGTGCGCCTCGCGGTTCAGCTGTCCGATGGCGCCGCGCAGTTTCGCGATGGCGCTCTCGACGTCCGCCTTCTCCGTCTCGAGACTCGCTGCCTGGATGCTTAGCTGCTGCAACTCGTCGTCCGCCGCGAGATTGACGCCGCCGAGACGCTCGCGATCGGCCTTGAGTCCTGAGAGCTTGCGTTCGACGTCGTGCAGCGACGGCAGGCTCGCACCCGGCAGAACTTGCGCCAGCTCCAGACATGCTTCCGGCGCGATGCTCAACGTCTCGCGGATCTGCCGTGATACGTCCTGACGACGCGTGCGCGCCGACTCCAGCTTCGCTTCCGTGCGTGCGCGTCCTTCGCGGGCTTCTGATACGGCACCCTGTGCCGCCCGCAATGCTTGAACGCTCGCGCGCAGCGCCGTGTCCGCCTCGGCAAGCGCATCCGCCGCCGCCTGCCGCTCGCGCTCGGCGTCCGACAGCGCGCTCATCAGCTTGCCGCGCTTCTCTTCCATCATTGCGGGCACGTCGGCGA
>CALRVN010000428.1:0-3138 GCA_943371625.1 Hyphomicrobium sp. CS1GBMeth3 | reverse complement strand
GCGACATCGGGCACAACATCAACTTCTTCATGAACGTGCCGATCACGCCGGAGGGCGGGCTGACGTTCGCGGACGGGGTATCGGGTCCGGGAAAGTACGTGGAGATGCAGGCGCTGATGAACGTCGTCGTGCTGATCTCGAACTGCCCGCAACTCAACAATCCCTGCAACGCTTACAATCCAACGCCGATCGAGGTCGTCGTCTGGGCTGAGGGAGCCTGACGCGCATGTTCTCGAAAGTCCTGATTGCAAATCGCGGCGCGATTGCCACGCGCATCATCCGCACGCTCGACAGGATGGGCGTGAAGAGCGTCGCTGTATATTCCGAAGCGGATCGGCATGCCGCGCACGTCGCGATGGCCGGTGAGGCGGTGGCGATCGGCCCGGCCGCGGCGGCGCAGAGCTATTTGCGCGTCGATGCCATTCTCGAAGCGGCGAAGCAGACGGGCGCCGAGGCGATCCATCCGGGATACGGGTTTTTGTCGGAGAACCCTGACTTCGCGGAGGCGTGCGAGGCGGCCGGCATCCGGTTCATCGGGCCGCGCCCGTCGCAGATGCGCGCCTTCGGCCTCAAGCATCAGGCGCGCGAGCTGGCGCTGAAAGCGGGTGTGCCGCTGGCGCCCGGTTCGGGGCTGCTTGCGGATGCAGAAGTGGCGGCGTCGGAAGCGGAGCGCATCGGCTATCCGGTGATGCTGAAGAGCACGGCGGGCGGCGGCGGCATTGGGCTGCAGCTCGTCTCGGCGGCTGCCGATCTCGCGCCGACGTTCGAGCGGGTCGAGCGCCTTGCCCGAAATAACTTCAAGGACGGTGGCGTCTTCGTCGAAAAGTATGTCGCGCGGGGACGGCATATCGAGGTGCAGATCTTCGGCGACGGCGCGGGGCGCGTGCTGGCGCTGGGCGAGCGGGATTGCTCGGCGCAACGGCGCAATCAGAAGGTGATCGAGGAGACGCCGGCGCCCGGATTGACGGACGCGGCGCGACGGGAGCTTTGGGCGACGGCGGTGCGGCTCGGGGAGTCGGTCGGCTACGAGAGCGCGGGCACGGTCGAATTCCTTTACGACAGCGATACGAGCGCGTTCTATTTCCTCGAGGTCAACACGCGGTTGCAGGTCGAGCACGGTGTCACCGAGGAAGTGCTCGGCGTCGATCTCGTCGAATGGATGGTGCGGCAGGCTGCGGGGGAGCTGGTCCTGCCGGCGCAGGCCGACATCAAACCTCAAGGCGCATCAATCCAAGTGCGGCTCTACGCCGAGGACCCGGGACAGGACTTCCGGCCGAGCTCGGGGCTGCTGACGCACGTCGGCTGGCCGCGCGATACGCGCGTGGAGACGTGGGTTGCGAGCGGCACGGAGGTGACGCCGTTCTACGACCCGATGCTGGCGAAGATCATCACCAAGGGCGAGAGCCGGGACGAGGCGCTGGCGAAGCTGCAACGGGCGCTGGACGATACCGCTATCGGCGGGCTCGAAACGAACCTCGCGTATTTGCGCGCTCTGGCGGCGTCCGACGTGCTGGCACGCGGAGAGATGCTTACGCGGACGCTGGGCGAGTTCAAATATGCGCCGGCTACGATCGAGGTAGTGACGCCGGGCACGCAGACCACGGTGCAGGATTGGCCGGGGCGCGTCGGCTACTGGAATGTCGGCGTGCCGCCATCGGGTCCTATGGATGACCTATCGTTCCGGTTGGCGAACCGGATCGTGGGCAACGCGCCTGGAACGGCGGGTCTGGAGATCACGCTTTCGGGCCCAACGCTGAAATTCAATGTCGATGCGCTGATTTCGATCGCGGGTGCGGAAGCATCGGCGAGCATCGACGGCCGCGCGGTTGCGTATTTCGCGCCGGTCGAAGTGCGGGCTGGCCAGACGCTGAGCATCGGCACAGCGCAGGGTACGGGTGCGCGCATGTATCTCGCGGTGCGGGGTGGCATCGACGTGCCGCCCTACCTCGGCAGCGCGGCGACATTCACGCTGGGCCGCTTCGGTGGCCACGGTGGGCGGGCGCTGCGTGCAGGAGACGTGCTGCATGTTGGGGATGCGCAATCGGCGCCGTCGGCGCCTGCCGCGGGCGGGCTCGGAGGCAAACTGATCCCGCGCATCGCCCATGAGTGGGAGATCGGCGTTCTGTACGGCCCGCACGGCGCGCCGGATTTCTTCACCGACGGCGACATCGAGACGTTCTTCGCCACGTCGTGGGAGGTTCACTACAACTCGAACCGGACGGGCGTGCGCCTGATCGGGCCGAAACCGCAGTGGGCGCGCGCGGATGGCGGCGAGGCGGGACTGCATCCCTCGAATATTCACGACAACGCCTACGCGATCGGCGCGGTGGACTTCACCGGCGACATGCCGGTCGTGCTGGGGCCGGACGGGCCGTCACTGGGCGGGTTCGTCTGCCCGGTGACGATCGTCGCGGCGGAGCTGTGGAAGATGGGGCAGCTGCGATCAGGCGACAAAGTGCGATTCAAGCGTTTTAGGCCGGCGGAAGCTTACGAGCGCGAGGCGCGGCAGATCGCAGAAATCGAGACGCTGAAGCCGATCGCTTCGGTGCCCGCGTCCGCGGCCAAGATGCTCGGCGCCGACGATTGCATCGTCGCAAATCGCGATGCGGGCGGATCGCGCCCGCGCGTCGTCTATCGACGTGCTGGCGACAAGTATCTGCTTGTCGAGTACGGGCCGATTGCGCTCGATCTCGAGCTTCGCTTTCGCGTGCACGTGCTGATGACGGCGCTCGAGAAGCGGGACCTCGAGGGCATCATCGACCTGACGCCGGGCATCCGCTCGCTGCAGGTGCACTACGACAGCCGTGCGCTGCCGCTCGCGATGCTGCTCGATGAGCTGGCGAAGATCGAAGACGAGATGGGCGACAACGACGCCATCGAAGTGCCGTCGCGCATCGTGCACATGCCGCTGTCGTGGGACGATGCGGCAACTCGGCTGGCGATAGAAAAGTACATGCAATCGGTGCGCGCCGATGCACCGTGGTGCCCGTCGAACATCGAGTTCATCCGGCGCATCAACGGGCTCGACAGCATCGAGGACGTAAAGAAGATCGTGTTCGACGCGAGCTATCTCGTGCTCGGCCTTGGCGACGTCTATCTCGGTGCCCCGGTGGCGACGCCGGTCGATCCGCGGCACCG
>CALRVN010000427.1:0-3156 GCA_943371625.1 Hyphomicrobium sp. CS1GBMeth3 | reverse complement strand
AGCTGTGGAATGTCGGCGATGTGAGCGAGGACCCGCAATTCGATCTGGCTGTAGTCCGCCGAGATCAGCTTCTTCCCCGGCTCGGCGATGAACGCCGTGCGGATCTCACGCCCTTCCTTCGTGCGGATGGGAATGTTCTGCAGGTTCGGCTCCGACGAGGCGAGCCGTCCCGTCGTCGTCGCACCGAGCGCGTAGCTCGTGTGGATGCGCCCCGTGCCGCCGTGCACGTATTCCGGCAGCGCGTCGGTATACGTCGAGCGCAACTTCGTCAGCTGTCGCCATTCGAGCATCGTGTTGATGAGCTTGCGCGCGTCATCCGGCAGCTCTTCGTTGGCCGCAAGATCGTCGAGCAAGCCCGCACGCGTCTCCCACTGGCCGGTCTTCGTGCGCTTGCCGCCCGGCAGTTGCAGGCGGTCGAACAGCAACTCGCCGAGCTGACGCGGCGAGCCTAGGTTGAACTTGTGCCCGACCAGGCGGTTCACTTCTTCTTCCAGCCGCGCCACACCCTGCGCGAACGTCGAGGAGAGCCGTGACAGGATCGCGCCATCGACGCGGATGCCCTCGCGCTCCATCTGCGCGATCACCGGAATGAGCGGCCGCTCCAGCGTCTCATAGACGGTCGCCACACGCTCCGCGGCGACACGCGGCTTCAGCAGCATCCATAGCCGCAGCGTGACGTCGGCATCCTCCGCCGCGTACTCCGTCGCCTTGTCGAGCGGCGACTGCGCAAACGTACGCTCTGCCCTCTTCTTCCCCGGAACGTGCGCCATCAGCTGGTCGAACGAGATGCACGCATGCCCGAGATGACGCATCGCCAAGTCGTCCATGCCGTGCGAACCGCGTCCGGCATCGAGTGCGTATGACATCAGCATCGTATCGTCGATCGGCGTCACGGTGATGCCGTGCTGCGCCAGAACGTTGAGATCGTACTTGATGTTCTGCCCGATCTTGAGGATCGAAGGATCCTCGAGCAGCGGCTTCAGCAGCGCCAAGGCCTCGACGGGCGGGATCTGCTCGATCCCGTCATGGCTGCCAAAGTCGAACGCGTCCGATGCAGCGCGGTGCTTCAGCGGCACGTAGCAGGCAACGCCAGGCGCCACCGCCATTGAGAAACCGACCAGCTCCGCCACCATCGGATCGATCGACGTCGTCTCCGTATCGAAGGCGACGAGCCCCGCGTCGTACGCCTTGCCGATCCACGCCTCCAGCTGCTCGCGCTTGGTGACGGTCTCGTACTTCGACCGATCGAACGGCGCCCGCGCCCGCTGCGCCATTTCCGCAGCCCCGGCAGCCGCAGATTCTGCTCCGGGTTTTCCTTCGCTTACCGACCCTCCGCCCGAGCCGCGCGCCTTCGTCGGCACCGTCGACCCGACCGAAGGAGCACTCGGCGGCGGCACATCGGCGCCCAACGCTTCTCCGATGCGTCGCGTGAGCGTGCTGAACTCCATCAGCCTCAGGAACCCGAGCAGATCGTCCGGCTTCGGGTCGCGCACCCCGAGAGCGTCTGCGGGGATCAGGTCCGGCACATCCTCCATCAGCCGCACCAGATCGCGCGAAATCCGCGCCTGGTCCGCGAACTCGATCAGCTTCTCGCGCCGCTTCGGCTGCTTGATTTCGCCCGCGCGTGCCAGCAGCGCGTCGAGGTCGCCGTATTCGTTGATCAGCTCCGCCGCCGTCTTGACGCCGATGCCCGGCACGCCCGGCACGTTGTCGGTGGAATCGCCGGCGAGCGACTGCACGTCGATGACCTTGTTCGGCGGCACGCCGAACTTCTCCATCACCTCGTCAGGCCCGATCTTCTTTGCCTTCATGGCGTCGAACATCACAACGCCGGGGCGCACCAGCTGCATCAGGTCCTTGTCGGACGAAACGATGGTGACGTCGCCACCCGCATCGACCACCTGCTTTGCATACGTGGCGATAAGATCGTCGGCCTCGTAGCCCTGCAGCTCCAGGCACGCGACGTTGAATGCCTTCACCGCGTCGCGGATCAGCGGGAACTGCGGCACGAGCTCCTCCGGCGCCGGCGGACGATGCGCCTTGTACTCTTTGTAGATCTCGTTGCGGAACGTCCGCTCGGACGCATCGAAGATGACGGCAAAGTGCGTCGGCGCCTCTGACGCCTTGGTCTCGCGCAGCAGCTTCCACAGCATGGCGCAAAATCCGTGCACGGCGCCGACCGGCAGCCCGTCTGACGGGCGCGTCAGCGGCGGCAGCGCGTGGTAGGCGCGGAAAATGTAGCCCGAGCCGTCGATCAGGTAGACGTGGCTACCCTTGATGACGGGCGTGGCTTCGCCGTCAGGCACGGTCGACGTCGAAGCCCTTTTGGCTTGGCTCTTGGGTTCGCTCATGGATTGGGTCTGATGTCCGGCTGTGAGCCAGGACTATAGGGGGTCGTTGCGGAGCGGTCAGCACGCCCGCACCACTCATATGGGGATTGGCCGCGCGCCCGAAAATGGGCCGCGGCACCCGCGGCAGTCGATCAATTGCCCGCCAGGGACGAATGGGGTATCAAGCCCCCTCAAGCACCCGTAGCTCAGCTGGATAGAGCGCTGCCCTCCGAAGGCAGAGGCCAGGGGTTCGAATCCCTTCGGGTGCGCCATACCTCCCAAAAAGTCTCGGACCTCTCCCCGCGTCGGCGGGAAACGCTCATTGCGCGTCGCGGATATGAGCATAATAACCGAGCTGCGCGATGTCGGAGAGCAGGTCGGGACCGACCGGATTCCACCGGGTCAACAATCGCGTCCGGAGACTGGACGCGCCCATGTCACCACCTGCGAAATCTGCGAACCAGCCGAAGTGCTCGCGTGCTCGCGGTTCCACGGGCAGGCCCAGCACGCCACCAATGACGGCGGCGATGTCCCTGAACGGCACGCCCTCGTCCGCCACGGCATGATATGCCGGTTCGGTCACCCCTTGCTCCAGCGCCAGCCGATAGAGCCGCGCTGCATCGAGCCGATGAACGCCGGCCCAGCGGTTGGCGCCTTCTCCGATATAGGCCGACACGCCTGTCCGTCGCGCGAGCGCGATGAGGTACGGCACGAAGCCGTGCGTCTCCCCGACGCCATGCACGGAAGGCGCCAGCCGCACCGTCGCTACGCGCACGCCGCGCGCCCGAACCGCTTCCGCCGCCGCTTCCGATTTCCGCCCGAAATT
>CALRVN010000426.1:0-3168 GCA_943371625.1 Hyphomicrobium sp. CS1GBMeth3 | reverse complement strand
CCGGTCTACGAGCGTCCGTGGTTCCCGACCGTGCCGCCGAAGATCATCCTGCCGGAATGGGTGCCGGCGCCGAACGCCATCCTCACCACGCTCAAGGCGATGATGGGCGGCCCCGCGCTCGCCTCGCGGCGCTGGATCTGGGAGCAGTACGACCACATGGTCATGGGCGATACGGTGCAACGGCCGGGCGGAGACGCTGCGGTCGTGCGCGTGCACGGCACGCAGAAGGGCCTGGCCGTCACCTGCGACGTCACGCCCCGCTATGTCGCGGCCGATCCCGCCATGGGGACCAAGCAGGCCGTGGTCGAAACCTGGCGCAACCTCACTGCCGTCGGCGCCGATCCGCTTGCCATCACCGACAACATGAACTTTGCCAATCCCGAGCGCCCCGAGGTGATGGGCCAGTTCGTCGGCTCGGTGAAGGGCATGTCGGAAGCGTGCCGCGTGCTCGACTACCCGGTCGTTTCGGGCAACGTCTCGCTCTACAACGAGACCAACGGCGTCGGCATTCCACCCACACCGGCCATCGGCGGCGTCGGCCTCGTGCCGGACGTGTCGCGCATGGCCGACATCAAGCTGAAGCGCGAGAGCGACCTGCTCATCCTGGTCGGCCGCGAGGCGGGCCATCTCGGCCAGTCGCTGTATCAGGAGCTGGCGACGGGCAAATTCGAGGGCGCGCCGCCGCCGGTCGACCTCGCCGATGAGATCAAGGCCGGGCGGCTGGTGCGGGCGCTGATCCGCGAGGGCAAGGTCTCGGCGGTGCACGACGTGTCGGACGGCGGGCTGCTGGTCGCGATCGCGGAGATGGCGCTATCGGGCGGCATGGGCGTAGAGCTATTCGCTTACGAAGGGCGGCTGCCGCCGCACTCGATCTGGTTCGGCGAGGACCAGGGCCGCTACGTGCTGTCCGTCGATCCGATGCTCGCGGAAGAAGTGCTGGAGCGGGCACGCTTGCTGGCGCTGCCGGCGCGCATCATCGCGCGAACCGGCGGCGACACTATCGGGCTGAAGGGCGAGCCGGCACTACCGCTGGCGGAGCTCAAGGCGGCGCACGAGGCCTGGCTGCCGGCGTACATGGCCGGCCCGCACTGAGGTCTGGCGGCGCATGGCGGATCTGGAGCGTAACAAGCAGAACGTGACGGCGTTCTACGACCTGATGTTCAATCAGTGCCGTCCGGCGGAGGCGATCGCGCTCTATGCCGGCTCCGAATACATCCAGCACAATCCTCACGTCACCGACGGCAAACAGGGCTTCATCGACTACTTCGAACGCATGGCGCGCGAGTATCCCGGCAAGAGCGTCGAGTTCAAGCGCGTGCTGGCCGAGGGAAGCTACGTCGTGCTGCATTGCCTGCAGCGGTGGGCCGGGCGACAAGGACTACGCCGGCATCGACATCTTCCGCCTGACCGACGACGGCAAGATCGTCGAGCACTGGGACGTGCTGCAGGTGATGCCCGACGCCGCTGCCAATTCGAACGGCATGTTCTGACGGCGCAGCATGTTCCCGTCTTGTTCTTGACCGCCTGAGTTGTGCGTGCGATGTTCCCTGCATGACCGACGAGATGACAAACTTGGTGCTCGAGCACCTTCGGCATATCCGGACAAAGGTCGATCGGATCGACGAGCGCGTCGACCGCGTCGAAATTCGACTGTCCGCAGTGGAAGGTCACCTCGCCAATCTGATGGTTTCGGAGGCTGGTCAAAACGCCGCCATAGACCATATCGGGCGGCGGCTCGAACGCATCGAGCAGCGGCTGGAGTTGGCCGAGGTCTGATCATCCAGTCGCTTTGGATGCGCTGGCAAATCGGCTTATGCTCCTGGCCAGGACCAGCTTTCCCAGGAGAACGCGCCCTATGGCCATGGACGCCGGCGAAATCGAGCGGCTGATCAAAGCCAAGTTCCCCACCGCCCAGATCGAGATCCGTGATCTGGCCGGGGACGGCGATCACTATGCCGCTCATGTCGTAGCGCCGGAATTCAAGGGCAAGACGCGGGTCCAGCAGCACCAGATGGTCTACGAGGCGCTCGGCGGCCGCATGGGTGGCGTGCTCCATGCTCTCGCCCTGACCACAGCGGCTCCTTAGCGTAGCGCAGCCTAGTTAGCGCACCAGTCTGGGGGACTGGGGGTCGCGGATTGACTTCCGGCGTCCAATCCACACATTGCGCTCGTAAGTGCGCGGCCACACATTGCCGTCAAGGAATGCGGGCATACGGCCCGCCATAGGAATTCGAGAGGCCCGAAATGAGCACCCCGCAGCAGGACGTCCAGGACTGGATCCGCAACACCGTCGCCACGAATGACGTCGTGCTCTTCATGAAGGGCAACAAGAACATGCCGCAGTGCGGGTTCTCGGCCCAGGTCGATCACATCCTTCGCCTGCTCGGCGTCGACTTCAAGGACATCAACGTGATGCAGGACCTCGGCATTCGCGAAGGCATCAAGCAGTTCTCCAACTGGCCGACCATTCCGCAGCTCTACGTCAAGGGCGAGTTCGTCGGCGGCTGCGACATCGTCCGCGAGATGGTGCAGGCGGGCGAGCTGACGGCGCTGTTCGACGAGAAGGGCATCAACTACGACAAGAGCAACCTGACGGCCTGACGCCGGGCAGCCGGCCGCGAGTTGGATTTGAAAGGGCGCTCACCGGGCGCCCTTTTCGTTTTAGGCTGTGGCTCCGAGACGCGGAGCTAGGGTCCGAGCGCCTGCTTGGCGGTAGTAAGCTGCTCGCCGGCGAGGTCGGTTATCTTGCGAGTGTTATCTGGCGTGACCGGGATCTCGCCCGCGTGCGTCGCGGATATGATCAGCCGACCGTCGCGTGCCCCTAGACCGAAATGCTTCTCGGCACCGACCTGCGAGGTGCCGGCGAATGCCTGCTCTCCCAGACTTGGCGCGGCTGCGGGATTGAAGCCCGGTGCAGCCTTGCTGCCCTCCACGGCCGTGTGATAGGCGGCGGCTGCGTCGCCGGGGGTGGCGTACTGATCCACGGACAGTGTGACCTTCTTCTTTCCGTCGGCGCTGGTGAAGACCACCGAGCGCGAGGCGGTCGGCTTGCCGACGCTGGTTTCGTTAGGCCCAGTGCTCTCCTCGTCTGTGACGTCGGGGAAGCGCTTGGCTACTGCGCTCGCGGGCACGACCGTTTCACGCGCCAGTAACGGGACGGGCGGGGCG
>CALRVN010000425.1:0-3199 GCA_943371625.1 Hyphomicrobium sp. CS1GBMeth3 | reverse complement strand
GCTGCTGGTGGAAGCAAGCTGGTCCGGGGCGCCGCTGCAGCAGGTGGTTGAATCGGAGCTTGCCGGATTCAGCGACCGGGTGACGGTCAACGGCCCGGATTTGAAGCTCAGTGCTTCAGCGGTGCAGACCTTCGCGCTGATCGTTCACGAGCTGCTGACAAACGCTGCCAAGTACGGCGCGCTGTCCAACGGTTCGGGCGAGGTGCGGGTGAAGTGGAATCTCGCTACCGAGCAGGCGCGCGAGTTCCTCGAATTCCACTGGCAGGAGCGCGGTGGTCCGGAAGTTGTCGAGAGCGGGCAAAAGGGGTTCGGCTTCACGCTGATTTCAGCGATGGGCAGAAGCCTGTCGACATCACCGAGCATCCGGCTTGAGCGCGCCGGGCTGGAGTGCAACCTTCGCGTCCCGCTCGAAACCCTCGTCCCGGCGAAGACCGAGGTCACGGCGGACAGCGGCATCCAGGCCTATCAGATGGCCGAAGCAGGACGATAGCTTACCATCCGCTTCACCAAGCGAAACCCCACGCGGTTGCGCGGGGTTCGCTGTGTCGTGTCACCGGGAAGTCGGCGCGTCCCAGTAGGGCGAGACGCCATAATGCTTGTGCGTCGTCGCTTCCCAACTGCGATCGGACCAAGAGTCGTCGCTGAACTCCGGAGCATCGCGAAGTTTCTGCTCGGTGATGCCGGTGCGGAAGCCGCCGAGCGAAGTGTCGTACTTCAAGGCCGCCCACGGAACGGGGTAGTGGCTGTGACCGAGACCCAGGAAGCCGCCGAAGCTCATAACCGCGTAGATGATGCGGCCGGAAAGCTTGTCGATCATCAAGTGATCGATCTCGCCGATCTTGTCGTTGCCCAGACCGTAAACTTCGGTGCCTTCGACATCCTCGCTCGAGATGAGCTGGTGATTAGGGTGCACTGTTGCCGTTGCCATGAATTTCCTCCGGTTATTTTTGTTGGCATTCAGGGCAACGCCGGATTGGTGGTCATGTTCCTTTCCAATGCGTGTCGACGGTAACGCCGAAGGGCCAATTTCGATCAAATATGCCTTATGCGAACGGGGAACTGAGTTTGTGGAGGTTGGTTTAGCCCTCGCGGCTCAGACGTCGGGCGCGCTCTCTCGCATCGGAGTGGTTATGCGTACACGTCCCGAACCGCCGTTCCCGCAGCAGAAGCAGCCGATGCCGGGACTGACGGCGCGAATGAACCCGCGGCCCGATCATGGTGAGGAAAGTTACAAGGGTGCCGGCCGGCTACGAGGCAAGAAGGCGGTCATCACGGGCGGCGACAGCGGAATAGGTCGGGCCGTGGCCATCGCGTTTGCTCGCGAGGGCGCCGACGTGCTGATCTCATATCTGGAGGAGCACGAGGATGCGCGGCAGACGAAGACGCTCGTCGAAGAGGCTGGCCGCAAGGCGCTTCTTCTTCCTGGCGACATTCAGAACGCGCCCCACTGCCGGGCGGTGATCGATCGCGCGGTGGATGAGTTCGGGCGCGTCGACATCCTGGTCAACAATGCTGCGCATCAGGCCTCGTTCAAGGAGATCGAGGACATCAGCGACGACGAGTGGGAGCTGACATTCAAGGTCAACATCCACGCCATGTTCTACCTGACCAAGGCGGCGGTGCCGCACATGCCGCGGGGAAGCTCGATCATCAACACGGCGTCGATCAACTCAGATGCGCCCAACCCGACGCTGCTGGCGTATGCAACGACGAAGGGGGCGATACACAACTTCACGGCGGGGCTGGCGCAGTTGCTGGCGCCGAAGGGCATCCGCGCAAACGCCGTGGCGCCGGGGCCGATATGGACGCCGCTCATTCCCTCGACCCTGCCGGAGGACGCCGTCGTCGATTTCGGCAAGCAGGTTCCGATGCAGCGGCCGGGTCAGCCGGCGGAGCTTGCCACGGCTTTCGTCATGCTCGCCGATCCACTGTCGAGCTACGTTTCGGGGGCGACGATCGCGGTGACGGGCGGGAAGCCGTTCCTGTGATTTGACGAGCGGGCTTCATGGCCACGACATCGCCTTAGAGCGGCCCCGCTATCGTCCAATGAATCATGCACTTAGATGGTGGGGAAGGTAGCTGCATCGGGGGATAGAGATGCTGCTAGATACAATCGCGACCATTCTATTGATGGGCATGATGTTGGTGCCCGTTCTCAACATCCTCGTCGGCACGGTTGCCGGCGCTGCGCTCGTCGGGCCGTTAGGCGCCGTGACGGGCTTTCTCATAAGCGCGACGATCCTGCTGGCGCAGCATCAATTGCTTGGCCAGCGTCGAGAGGGATATAAATTTCCAATCTAGTTGATCGCCAGGACGGCGGGGCAATCACGCCCCGCCACCGTCGATGTCTTGCGAGTCAGCGCGTGCTGCTGCCGTCGTCGCGCTTAGCGGGAACGGCGCGCTCTTTGTCCTTCGTAGCAAGGGCACCGGCGCTCGACTCGCCCTTGCGATCGACGGAGAACGACTTTTTCTTCTCTTCGGCGGGCTCGCCGCCGTGCTGCTTCGCGTCATCCGGCTTCATGTTCATTTTCCCGTTTTGACTGTGTTCACGCAGCTGGCGGAGACGTGCGGCGGACCATGCCGAAGATCCAGAGGAACAGTACGGCGCCGCCTGTCGCGACCGCGATCGTCGCAAGGTTCAAGCCTTCGTTGTACTGAAGGCCGAGCAGCCGGCCGAAAACGAAGCCGCCGACCAGCGCGCCGATGATGCCGATAACAAGGTTGGCAAGCAGACCGTCCTCGCGGCGGGTCAGCTGTTCTGCGAGCCAGCCGGCGATGGTGCCAACGACAATCCAAGCAATGATGCCCATGGGGTACCTCCTGTGTCTGGCACAAGAACTCGCGAGGGGGCCTTCCGGTTCAGAGTGAGCATTAGAACGTCGTTGACGCGGCGTTGACGCGATCCGCCTGCGCATTAACGGCGTTTGATTTGATGCGGGCGAATTACTGGAACCGCGGCAGACCGGGGGGCATTGCAAGATCATAGGGCTCCTAAGCCGCGAGGTTCAGAGATGGCATCGGTCACGAGAAAGCACATTGCAACGATCATGCTCGGCGCTGTTCTCGCGTTGGCGCCGGCCGCAGCATTCGCCCAGTCGTCGGGTGGATCGAGTGGCGGCGGCTCTTCCGGCGGCGGATCGGGTGGCGGCAGCGCGGGTGGCTCGGCGAGCAGCAGCTCGGGTTCGGCGAGTGGCGGCTC
>CALRVN010000424.1:0-3209 GCA_943371625.1 Hyphomicrobium sp. CS1GBMeth3 | reverse complement strand
AGCGATTATCAGCGACAGTGCTGCTACGGCGGATCTCATCTCGGCCTCCCAGGGCTATCTTGGCTTTATTTGCAGTGGCTTAAGAGTGTTGCGCCGGGGCGTCACCCTATCCATGCGTTAGATGCTGGTCTAAGTTGCGTCGCAACATTACGTATTCAATCCCCTACCCGATTTTTCAGGGGCGAGTGCGCAGGCCGACCGGCGTTGCGAGGCCAGAGGCAACAAGGCATCCATGGACTGGGACAAGCTCAGGATCTTCCACGCCGCGGCGGAAGCCGGCAGCTTCACGCATGCCGGCGATGCCCTGCATATGAGCCAGTCGGCCGTCAGCCGGCAAGTCTCGGCGCTGGAGCGCGATCTCAAGGTCACGCTGTTTCACCGCCATGCACGGGGCCTGGTTCTCACGGAGCAGGGGGAGCTTCTGCACCGCACGACCTCGGACGTGATGAACAAGCTGCATACGGCCGAGACGCTGCTTTCAGACACGACATCGAAGCCGTCGGGCGAGCTGCGCATCACGGCGCCGGTCGGGTTCGGGACGATCTGGCTGACGCAGAGGATGCGCGAGTTTCACGATCTTTATCCTGAGATCCGCATCGAACTGCATCTCAACGACGACCAACACGATATCGGCATGCGTGGCGACGTCGCGATCTGGACGCGCGAGCCGCCGCAGTCGGACCTCATCCGGCGCATGCTGTTCACGAGCCGGGTGCGGGCATTCGCATCGACGCAGTACGTGCGCCGCTTCGGGGCGCCGAAGACGCTGGACGAAATCGACGGACACAGCATCGTTTCGTACAGCGGGCAGCCGGCGCAGCATCTGACGGCCATCACGTGGATCGAGACAGCCGGACGCAACGGGAAGGCGCCGCGCGAGCCGGCGTTCCGTGCCAACAGCGTCGTTGCGCTGCGCTATGCGATCCGGGCGGGCATCGGGATCGGCATGATCCCGGACTACATGACCGACAACGAGGCGGACCTGGTGCCGGTGCTGACGGAGATCGACCCGCCGACCCTGCCGATCCTGTTCGTCTATCCGGAGGAGCTCAAGTCCTCCAAGAAGGTGCAGGTGCTGCGCGACTTCCTCGTCGCCCAGGCCCGGCAGTGGAAGTTTTAGGGGTCCGCTTAGTGCCTGACACGAGCTGGTAGAAGCTTGTCGTGCGGCCGGCGTTGCGCGAGTGAAAGTCCGGCGCTCGCGCCGGGGCGCCTTGCGCCCTTGCCGCCTTCGGCGGCCAAGAGACCCAACTTTACCGGAGGACAGCGAGGGCACCTGCGGAGTTGACGCAGGGTTTGCAGGCAGCCCGGCGAGGCGCTATCTAACGGTTAGTTTCTCAGCATCGGCGGCTAAGAAGCATCGCATTTCGACCTTCCGGCGCGGCATTTGCCGGGGCGCGAGGGCCGCGATTTTGTGCTGCAGCGGCCCTATCGGCCTTTCGAGACAAGAGACACGGCATGGCTAAGACACTCTACGACAAGATCTTCGAAGATCACGTGGTCGAGCGCCAGGACGACGGCACATGCCTGCTCTACATCGACCGTCACCTCGTGCACGAGGTGACGAGCCCGCAGGCGTTCGAAGGTCTGCGCATGTCGGGCCGCAAGGTGCACGCGCCGGAGAAGACGCTCGCGGTCGTGGACCACAACGTGCCGACGTCGGACCGCACGCAGGGCATCGCCGACGACGACAGCCGCATTCAGGTGGAGACGCTAGCAGCCAACGCGCGCGATTTCGGCGTCGAGTATTTCAACGAGCTCGATAAGCGGCAGGGCATCGTGCACGTAATCGGGCCGGAGCAGGGCTTCACGCTGCCCGGCACGACCATCGTTTGCGGCGACAGCCATACCTCGACGCACGGCGCGTTCGGCGCGCTGGCGCACGGCATCGGCACGTCCGAGGTCGAGCACGTGCTCGCCACACAGACACTGATCCAGCGCAAAGCGAAGAACATGCTGGTTTCGGTCGATGGCAAGCTGCCAGCCGGCGTGGGGGCGAAGGACATCATCCTCGCGATCATCGGCGAGATCGGCACTGCCGGGGGCACCGGCCACGTCATCGAATATGCGGGCGAAGCCATCCGCTCGCTGTCGATGGAAGGCCGCATGACGGTCTGCAACATGAGCATCGAGGGCGGCGCGCGCGCGGGCATGATCGCGCCCGACGAGAAGACCTACGAATTCATCAAGGGCCGGCCGAAGGCGCCTAAGGGTGCCGCGTGGGACGCTGCCATGCGCTACTGGGAGACGCTGAATACCGAAGATGGCGCGCACTTCGACGAGGTCATCAAGCTCGATGCGGCCAAGCTGCCGCCGATCGTCACCTGGGGCACGAGCCCGGAGGACGTTGTCTCAATCGCAGGTACCGTTCCCGATCCGGCAAAGGTTGACAACGAGAACAAGCGTGCTTCGATGCAGCGTGCGCTCGAGTACATGGGCTTGAAGCCCGGTACGAAGATGACCGATATCCCGCTCGACGTGGTGTGGATCGGCTCGTGCACGAACGGGCGCATCGAAGACCTGCGCGCAGTGGCAAAGGTCGTCGACGGCAAGAAGATCGCGGGCAATCTCGCGTACGCGATGATCGTGCCGGGCTCGGGCCTCGTCAAAGAGCAGGCGGAAGCGGAAGGTCTCGACAAGATCTTCAAGGACGCGGGTTTCGAGTGGCGCGAGCCGGGCTGCTCGATGTGCCTGGGCATGAACCCGGACCAGCTGAAGCCGGGGCAGCGTTGCGCGTCGACGTCGAACCGCAACTTCGAGGGCAGGCAGGGCCGGCTCGGGCGCACGCACTTGCTGTCGCCGGTGATGGCGGCCGCCGCGGCGATCGAGGGTCACTTCGTCGATATTCGGGCTTGGAACGGCGGCGCGATCTAACGACCGCGCTCGCTTCTCGGGGAAAATTCGCGGACTAGCGCTGCGGGAGGTCCCACCAAGGCTTGGTCCCCTCGTTGAGGGCGTCGGCACGCGAAGCGCCGAAGTCCTTGAGGGCCGAATCGCCTAGCTTGAGAAGCGCGCGCCGCTGGCGTGCCACCTCGCTCGCCCGCGCTACGAAGGCGATGATCTCGAATAGGCCGGCGCTCCTGCGCGGTCTTACGCGCTGCTGGGCGGCCGTCCTGCCGCTCTTGATTTCCAGTGCCGAAGCCATCCCAAACCTCCCGCTGATCGGCTGAGTCCTCATGTAGGCAGGGGCTTTGCATAAACAAATCGAATGT
>CALRVN010000423.1:0-3216 GCA_943371625.1 Hyphomicrobium sp. CS1GBMeth3 | reverse complement strand
CCTTCCCACTGCTGTGCTGAGAGCTTGGCGGCAACGCGGGGGGCGGCTGCCGCGAGCACATTCTTACCGCACCCTCGCGAACGCGCAACTTGTCCGCGTAACGGGTTGGGGATGGGTCAGGATTTTGTCTTGGACCTGAGCAGCGCGGCGACCGCGGGCGAGACGAACGGCGTTACGTCGCCTCCCATTTCGGCGATCTGACGCACGAGATTTGCCGCGATGTGCGCGACGGCGGGGGTGGCAGCAAGGAACACCGTCTCGATGGACGGGGCCATGGCGCCGTTCATGCCGGCCATACGCACTTCGTAGTCGAAGTCGGTGGCATCGCGCAGACCGCGTATGATGACTGTGGCGCTCGCGTCGCGCGCGGCATCGACCGCGAGGCCGCTGAAGGTCACGACGTCGATGGCGGTGCCTGATTTCCTGGCAATGGATGCCGTCTCGGATTCGAGCATGGCGACGCGCTCGGCGATCGAGAACAGCGGGCGCTTGGCATCGTGCGTGCCGACACCGATCACCAGCCGGTCGACCAAACGGCAGGCGCGCGCGATGACGTCGGTATGACCGAGCGTCGCGGGGTCGAACGAGCCTGGGTAGAAGCCGATGCGCGACATTGGTTCTCGAGTTGGAGGGCCACGAGTTGCATGGCGCACATGTTGCGCGCCTTACCGATGCTACAACGCCCTACCCCATCCCCGTAAACATTTCGGGCGGCACGCCGCCTAGCCGGTGGTGACGGCGGTCTCGACGTTGGAGGGGTCGATTCGGCGGGCGAGTCCGCGAGCCAGCTTGTCTCGGTCAAGTTCGCCCTCCCAGGCGGAGACGACGATGGTCGCGACGCCGTTGCCGATGAAGTTGGTCAGCGCGCGGCACTCGCTCATGAACTTGTCGATGCCGAGCACGATGGCCATGCCGGGCACCAGCGCGGGACTGACGACGGCGAGCGTCGCCGCCAACGTCACAAAGCCCGCGCCGGTCACGCCGCTCGCGCCCTTCGACGTCAGCATGGCGACGCCGAGGATGACGAGCTGGTCGTGCAGCGACAGCTCGACGCCCAGCGCTTGCGCGATGAACAGCGTCGCCAGCGTCAGATAGATGTTGGTGCCGTCGAGATTGAACGAATAGCCGGTCGGCACCACGAGGCCGACGACGGACTTGGAGCAGCCGAGCCGCTCCAGCTTTTCCATCAGCTGCGGCAGCGCGCTCTCCGAGGAAGAGGTGCCGAGCACGAGGAGAAGCTCGTCCTTGATGTAGGAGAGGAAGCGGAAGATCGAGAAGCCGGCGAAGCGGGCGATGATGCCCAGCACGACGAAGATGAACAGCGCCGCGGTGACGTAGAAGGTGGCGATGAGACCGGCGAGATTGCCGAGTGCCTCGGGGCCGTACTTGCCGATGGTGTATGCCATGGCACCGAAGGCGCCGATGGGGGCCGCCTTCATGATGACGGCGATGATTCCAAAGAAGGCGTGGCCGAGATCGTCCACCAGCGTGCGGACGGCGCGGCCGCGCTCGCCGAGCACCATCAGGGCAAAGCCGAACAGGATGGCGATGAGCAGCACCTGCAGGATGTTGCCGTCGGCAAAGGCGCCCACGAGGCTGTCCGGAATAATGTGTAGGATGAAGTCGACGGTCGACTGGTGCGAAGCGCGCTCGGCGTATTGCGCCACAGCGGCGGCATCGCCGCTTCCGGTGAAGCCGTCGCCCGGGCGGGCGAAGTTGCCGACGGCAAGGCCGATGACAAGGGCCAGCGTCGACACGATCTCGAAGTAGACGAGCGCTTTGATGCCGACGCGGCCGACCTTGCTCGCATCCTCGATGTGGGCGATGCCCGACACCACAGTGCAGAAGATGATCGGCGCGATGGCCATCTTGATCAGCTTGATGAAGCCGTCGCCCAGCGCCTTCATCCATGGGCTCTCGGCGATGTCGGGGGCGAGCCATCCGACCAGGAAGCCGAGGACAATGGCGAACAGAACCTGGACGTAGAGCACTTTGTAAAAGGGCTTTGACGGCGCCAACGCGCCCGCGGCTACAGCCGTCCCACCCATGGTGTTGTTCCCCATTTTGGCGCGTTTCCCCGGCTACTAAAGCAATTCGCCGTTTGCGCCGCAATGGTCAGCTCACGCTGAAGGCGCTGCCGGAGACTGGACATGCTCCGGCCGGATACCAACGCCGACGATCCGCGCCGGGATCCGTTGCAACAGGGGCGTACGACCGAAAAGGCGTAGTGCCCAGGGAACTTCCAGGGGCTTGGTCGCCTGCAGCACCGGCTGGGCGAAGCGGTTCTGGGCCAGCACCTGCAGCCGCTGCGTGACGCGCGTGGGCAACGTGCGGCGGTGCTGCACGCGGGCGAGATCGAAGGTGGTCAGCGTGCCTTCCTTCAGCGGCTTCCAGAGGATATTGGCGGCCGCGACGGCGTCCTGGATGGCGAGGTTGATGCCGACGCCGCCGACGGGCGACATGGCGTGCGCGGCATCGCCGATGCAGAGCAGGCCAGGGCGATACCACGTGCGCAGCCTGTCGATGCTGACCGTCAACAACTTGATGTCGTCCCACGAGGTCAATTCATCGACGCGGGCGGCGAGGAACGGCAGCGCCTTGGCCAGCGCCTGGCGGAAGGCCGGAAGCCCTGCCGCCTTGATGCGCTCGATGCCGCCCTTGGGAATCACATAGGCGAGCTGGAAGTAGTCGCCGCGGTCGAGCACGGCGATAAAGCTTCCGCTGTCGATGCGGCCGCCAGTTTCGGGATCGCCGGGCAGGCGCGAGATACGCATCCACAGGACGTCGATCGGTGCGCCGATGTCCTCGACCGAGAGGTCGGCCTTGGCGCGCACCGTCGAGCGGCGGCCGTCGCAGCCGACGGTGAGCGCAGCGCGCACTTCGAGTGGGCCCTGCGGCGTCTGCGCCTTGACGCCGACGATGCGGCCGCGATCCTCGATGAGATCGACGACGTTCGCCTGCGTGATGAGCTTGAAGTTGGGATAGGCGCGCGCCTTGGCGGCGATGAAGTCGAGAAAGTCCCACTGCGGCATCAGCGCGATGAAGCCGTAGCGCGGCGGCAGGAAGGTGAAGTCGGCGAAGTTCACGGGCGTGGCACCGACCTGCACCGCCAGCCTCGACACCTTATTGTGGGGCAGTTTCAGCAGCTCATCGAGCAGCCCCAGCTCGTCCATCACCTTCAGCGTCGACGGATGGATCGTGTCGCCGCGAAAGTCG
>CALRVN010000422.1:0-3253 GCA_943371625.1 Hyphomicrobium sp. CS1GBMeth3 | reverse complement strand
AGATGCCAGATAGTTCACCCAGCCCCGATTCTTTGCGCCCCTTCGATGCGCGCATGCTGAACGTCGGCGATGGCCACTGGCTCTACGTCGAGGAGGTCGGCCGGCAGGGCGGCACACCGGCGATATTCCTGCACGGCGGCCCGGGGAGCGGATCCCAGCACTTGCATCGCCGCCTGTTCGACCCCAGCCATTTCCACGCCTTCCTGTTCGACCAGCGCGGGGCGGGTCGCAGCCACCCCTACCTGTCGCTGAACGAGAACACGACAGCGACTCTCGTCGCCGACATCGAGGCGATCCGCGAGCACTTCGGCATCAAGCGCTGGCTCGTTGTCGGCGGCTCCTGGGGATCGACACTCGCCGTCGCCTATGCCGAGGCCCACCCCGAGCGCGTCACCGGCATGGCGTTGCGCGCCATCTTCCTCGGCACCCGCGCCGAGGTCGAATGGGCGTTTGTCGACGGCCCCAAGCTGTTCCGCCCCGACCTCTACGCCGACTTCATCGACCACTTGCCCGAGGTTGAACGCGTCGACCCGCTCTCAGCATATCTGCGTCGCCTCGCCGATCCCGACCCGGCGGTGAAGGCACCCGCAGCGCACGTCTGGGCCGCCTACGAACGCGCGCTGTCGGAGCTGGTACCCGCGCAGTTTCGCATATCGCCGCCGCTCGGCCGTAGCGACCGGCTGCCGCCTACGCCGATCATCGAGGGGCACTACATCCGTCACGATTTTTTCCTCGGTGACGAGCAGCTGCTGCGCGAGGCGCACAAGCTGCGCGGCATTCCCGGAATCATCGTGCAGGGGCGCTACGATCTGCTCTGTCCGCCCAAGGCCGCCTTTGCGCTCGCCGAACGCTGGGAGACCTGCCGCCTCCAGATCGTCGACAAGGCAGGGCACGCCATCACCGAGCCGGGCGTCATGGATGCGCTCACGGCAGCCGTCAGCGAACTCGCCACCCGCCGCTGAACACGTCTGTCATCCCGGGCGAACCCCGGCCTCGAGCCGGGGGAGACCCGGGACCCAGCACAATGAGAGCCGAAGGCTCACTAAGGTGTCTTCGCAGCCGCATCGCGCCGCCGCCGGTATTCCTGCTCCATCGCATCGACGTGGCGATAGACATTCTCCAGCTCTTCTTTCCGCTCTTCGCTCTGCGCTTCTTCCCGCCACTGCGCGAATTCCTCCCGCAGCGTGAACAGCACATCGAGCGCGCCGTCGAGTTCGCTCAACTCAGCCTGCGCCGTCTTGCCTTCCGGGCCGGACATTCAACGCTCCTTTGCATGCGGCGTTGGCGGCACGCTACATTGCCGCCGAACGTGGCGCAAACCTCGAGGCACCTATGCGTCTTGCACTCCTGTCGCTGGCATTGATCGCGTTCGCAGTCGCTCCCGCGCGCGCGGCGGACTCTCTGGCGGTTTCGTTCGGCGGCAACGAGAGGACCTTCACAGCCGCAGAGCTTCTGGCTCGTTCCGATGCCGCGACCATCGAAGTCCCGGACGACGTCTCCTATAAGCTCACGATGACCTACCGCGCCGTGCCGCTGCTCGCGCTCCTCGGCAAAACCACAGGCGACGCATCCGACACCGTAGAAGCGCGCGCATCCGACGGCTTCGTTTCGCAAATCCCGCTGGCGCTGATCGAGAAGGGCGCGAACGGCGGCAGCGTCGCCTGGGTCGCCGTGGAAGACCCGCAGAACCCGTGGCCGCCGCTGCCGGGCAAGGATGCTTCTGCTGGCCCGTTTTACATCGTGTGGGAGCACCCCGAACGCTCCAAGGTCGGATCGGAGCAGTGGCCCTACCAGACGGTCGCCCTCACGGGAGTTGAGTCCCCCGCGCATCGCTGGCCGCAGATTGCTGTTGCCGACGATGTCCCGTCCGATGCGCCGGCGCGGCTTGGTCAGACCGTCTTCACGACGCAGTGCATGCCGTGTCACCGCATGAAAGGCGGCGGCGTCGGCGAGCTTGGCCCCGACCTCGGCCAGCCGATGAACCCAACCCAGTACATGACCGCCGCGGGCCTGCGCGCGCTGATCCGAAATCCGAAGGCCGTCCGCACCTGGCCGCAGCAGATCATGCCCGCGTTCGACGAGAAGAAGCTCTCCGACGCCGACCTCGACGCCGTCATCGCCTATCTCGCTCACATGGCCGGCCGCTAGGCTGCGCACCGTGTAGGGGCATAGATCGGCTGCCTATTGCCACGACTTCTCTTCAACGCCGCTACGGGTGCAAGTAGCCTTGCACCATTGCCACCGAAACCAAGGAGTTCGCGCGCTCGTAATCGGGACATTGAGAGTGAATTCACCCGCATCCCCGGCTGTTGCGTTGGGAGCGGGGCGGCTGCGGACTTTCAAACAACAACAGTGGAGGGGTTGATGTCCCGTGCTGTGCCCTGCATTACCGCTTCCGTGCCACGCGCCCGTAGATTTTGGCTGCTCGCACTGCTCATCGCTACTGGCTCCGCGCCAAGCTTCGCCGAGCTGGAAGGCACCAAAGTCCGGATATTCCTTTGCGATACCGAGGCTGCGGCTGTCACCTTCGCTCGAGCCCGCACAGCGCCGCGCACGACCGACGACCTGGCGGCCAACATCGTCAACAAGGGCGAGAAGCGGATCGCTTGCAACCGCTACATCGGTTACGTCGGCAAAGAGACTGAGCACCGGAAGGTCGTCGACGGATACCTTTTCAAGCTGACGCGCTACAAGCTGATTTTCGCCGACAACAGGCCTGCCAGCGAAGCCTGGGGCGCTGAGCGGCTGTTCGACGCCGACACGAGATACCTTCCCCGCGATCTATGACGTCAAATCACTAGCATGCGCGCGGCGGCCGGCTCCCATCCATGCGAAGCATGGCTCCGCCATGACGGGGGAGACGCCGCGCGCCACTAGCACGGCAGCAGGTTCTTGTTGCGTGCGTACACCGCCATTGCTGGCCAGATATTAGGACCACCGGTTACGGCCCCGCCCGCCACGCGCACCACCGTCGGTCCGCCATCAAGGTCGTAGAATTCGTCCGTGAGCGCCGACAGCTTCTTATCCCAATCGGTCCAATCGCCGTGATCGAAGTGGCGCGCGCGTCGGCGTTCCGTATCGCGCACGTACTTTGTCCCGAACATGTCGAGGCCCCGCTTGTAGATTGCTGCCTGCCGTTCCAGCCCCAGCTCGACGAACGCGTCGTGGACTTCGGGCGCCAACGCACCTGACGAGTTGAGGAAGAACTGGTGCACGCCGCCGTTCTCGAACTCGGCGTTGAAGACGTTCATCA
>CALRVN010000421.1:0-3253 GCA_943371625.1 Hyphomicrobium sp. CS1GBMeth3 | reverse complement strand
TCCTCGCAATTCGTAGGCGGCACATGTCACTCCTAACCCTCCCCTCGATGGGGAGGGTGGCGCAGAAGGCGCCGGGTGGGGTGAAATCGCAGAACCATCGGGCTGGTTGCTTGGCGTCACCCCTAGCCCTAGCCCCTCCCCGCAAGGGGGAGGGGGACTCTAGAGCGGAGCCAGTGTCAATGCGAACTAACGACAACGCGCATCCACAGAAAGCCGGCTACTACTCCGTGCAGGTGCCGGCGTACTGGGCGACGATGGGCTGCCCGAGCACGCCGAAGTGGCGCGAGTGGACGGCCGGATAGGTGCCGCTCGTGGCGTCCTTGTCGTAGATGGTAGTCAAGTTCAGGAAGCCCTCGTTGACGACCTCGAGGAAGTGGTTGGCGTTGATCGCGCGCACGACCTTGAGCTGCGTCGGTGGCTTGCCAGCTTCGGGCTCCAGATGCGCGGTCTGGCGATCGAGATCGATGTCGATGATAGAGAAGGTTATGGGGCGCGGGTGGCCGTCCTTGAAGGCGCCTGCCTCGAAGGTCCACGTCGTGCCGCTGTTGAAGGAGCAGCTGTAGCCCTTCGGCTCGCTCTGGGCTGAGGCGGCCGAGCCGAGCACGGCGGCGAACACTGTGCCGAGGGCAACGATCTTCTTGATTTGCATATACTCTACATACCACGCTGGCGGAGGCCTGTTCCCTCTACCTAGTGAACTCCGGGCGGGGCCGGCAAGCAACTGGTGCGAAAAGACTTAGCGACGCGGCCCTCAGCGTTTTGCGCCTTCAATCCGCCCCGTTTCAAGGCTCGTTAATCCGCAAAGGCGGGTGAGATTCGATGCGGGCCCAGGTCGTTGCAGCTCTGACGAGCGCGTTGGTGTGCGGCTGCGCGGGCGGCCCGCCCGAGGTCAAACCCAACCTCGTCGGCGATGCGCCGCCGCCTGCCGAAGCGATGGTGACGGGCTCGGTTTCTGGGACCGGCTATCAGCTCAGCGAGCAAGAGCTGAAATACGATTGCCCCAAGCTGACGGGCCTCATGCAGATCCGCATCCTGCAGGCACGCGGCTATGATGCTGACAAGCAGGTGTCGATGGCAGCGCGCGGGATGCAGGCATTCGCGACGCCGATCTGGGGCGGGACGAAAGAGGGCTCCGACCCGGAGGGCCAGCATCGCAAGGATCTGGCGATGCTCGAAGCCTACAACCGGCAGCTCGCGGCCAAGAAGTGCAAGACCTTCAACCTCGACGCCGAACTCGGGTCCAAGGTCGACAAGACCCCGGCGGCACGCTAGCGGCGCATAGCCGGCGGCCGGTTAGCGGGGCGATACGTTTCTGGTGTAAACGTCGGTTTCAAGACGGTCATCGGAAGTGCAATGCCGCCAGACGCCCCAAACAGCAGCTTCAATATCGACGAGCGCCCGAGCCAGGTGCCGTGGCCGCCCATCATTCTCGCCGGCGTTGTCGTCGCGGCGATCGGGCTCGGCTATGTCGCGCCGCTGCCGTGGCCCGGGCTCGACGATGATGCCGCGCGGCTCATCGGCCGCGGCATCGGCATCCTCGGCCTTGGGTTGCTGGCATGGGCAGTGCTGACGTTGCGTAGCCATGACACGACGGTGCTGCCGGACGTGGGCGCGACCCACCTCGTCACCTCCGGTCCCTACAGCCGCTTCCGCAATCCGATCTACCTTGCCGACGCGATGATCATGCTGGGCGTCGCGGAGCTGACGAAGAACGTGTGGTTGGTCGCCGCCGCCGTGGTGTTCGTGGCGCTCGTCCACTGGCTCGCCGTCATTCCCGAGGAGCGCCACCTGGAGAAGCGCTTCGGACAGGACTATCTCGCTTACAAGGCCAAGTCGCGTCGCTGGATCTGAGGGCAAGAGCGATGGCGACCGACATCGGCGAAAAGGAGCGCGAGTTCATCGAGGGGCTGAAGGAGAATACCGGCCGCGACCTCGGTGAATGGATGCAGGCGATCTCGGCGGCGGGGCTGCCGCATCGCGACGACATCATCGGCTGGCTGCGGCAGGAAGGGCTGATGTTCTCCAAGGCGTCGTGGCTGGAGCGCATCCATCACAACGGCGGGCGAGCCATCTATGCCGGCGTGCCGAAAGACAGCGTTCCGAGACGACCACCGCAGCGCCTGCGCGAAGTGCGGCCGTACCCGACGCCGGCCGCTAGGCCGGTGATGCCGGCCGCACCGACTCGCGTGCACGCCCCGCCGGTGCTGAGCATCGTACCAGCCAGCCCGATCCCCGAGGTGCCCAGTGCACCGACGCCTGTTACACCAGCGACGGCGCCACCTGCTGCAAATCCGGGAGACCTCAACGCGCTGCTCGCCAAGGCGAAAGCGTACCGTCCACTGGCGCAGCTCGTGGTCACGAAGATCAGGCAGGCGAGCCCGGCTGCTTCGCTCGACGTGCGCGAAAGCGCGGTGGCCTTCGGAGGCCCCCCGTTCGCGGTTCTCGGCGTTTCGGCGAAAGAGCTGCGGCTGCATCTGGCGCTTGGTGACCAGCCTTTTGACGAAGCGCTCAAAAGGGGACAAGCCGGCGGCGGTCTTGGCAAGGGCGAGACGCTGTCCCACATGCTGGTGCTAAACGACGCACGGCAAGTCGATGCGCGGTTCGAAGAGCTCGTCGCCCTGGCCGCAAACCGGCTGCACGGATAAGCTGCAAATCATCGAATAGCCTGAATTTTACCCCCTGGTGCGGCACATGTTTGGAGGCATTGCCATGTTCGCCGACGCTCGTTGGCCGCGCACCGCGCTCACTATTGCGGTACTCATTTCATCTTCCGCCGCGCTGCATGCTCAGTCCGCCCAACGCGACAGCATCGCGGAGCTGCTCTCGCGTTCGACGCGCGAAGCCAAGACAGAGAAGGTCGCCGAGACGGCACTGCCGGCCGCTCCAGCCGCGCCGCAGGTTGCCCCTGCCATTCCCAAAGACCCGCGCGAGGGCGAGGAAGCCTACGAGCGCGCGCGGCAGCTGATGCTCGCGGTCGATGCGATCCTGCGCGACGCCGCCGATCAGCGCTCGGAGGCACAGAAGCTGCCCGGGCGCGACGAGTTCATCCTGACGCCGCTGTGGACCGAGACGCGCGAGGATCGCGAAGCGCGCATCCGCGGCCTGCTCGATTCCGTGCTCGGCATCGTCAGCGACGTGCCCATCGTCGACATGCAGAAGAAGGTCGAGGGGCTGCGCCAGAACATCCGCGAGATCGATGCGCAAATCGCGACACTGAAGGAAAAGCAGATTACGGCGCCCAAGGACGCCATGC
>CALRVN010000420.1:0-3271 GCA_943371625.1 Hyphomicrobium sp. CS1GBMeth3 | reverse complement strand
GAAGGCGTCGAGGCGCAAGATCTGAGCGCCGCCGTTGTCCTGTTGGGGCTTGTCGTCATCGCCTTTTGCCGCGACGGCGGCAGGCTGCTCGACGGCTGCTGCGGGCTGAGGCTTCAGCGGTGTCGGCCGGACTGCTGCCGGCGGCGGAGCCGCGGGTGCCGCGTCCGGCTGCTGGTCAGCCTGGTTCGAAGCCGCCTGCTCAGTCTTAGCCTTGCGTGGTACGCGCGGTTTCTTCGGCGCCGTAGAACGCAAGTTGGCGCGGCCGCCGGGAACGCGATCTTGCCCACGACCTGTGACGCGCTGGCCGATGTCGCCCGTCTCGGGTCCACCATCGAGCTCGTCGAACTGGAAGCCGTAACGCACGCTGGGATCGAAGAAGACGCGGATGGCCGCGAATGGAACCACGAGGCGTTCGGGAATACCGTCAAACGTCAGCTTGACCTCGAAGCCGTCGTCGTTAACGGCGAGATCCCAGAAGCGGTGCTGCAGCACGATGGTCATCTCGGAAGGATACTTTTCCTTCAACCGCTTCGACAGGATGGCGCCAGAGGCACCGGTGTCGAACGAGATATAGAAATGGTGCTCGCCAGGAAGGCCAGTCTTGGCCGCCTGCGTCAGGACCGTACGCACAACGCTCCGCATGGCGTCTTGCGCTAAGGCCTCGTAATCGATCGTCGGCTCGGCCGGCATCGGTCTCGCTTGTTGGTCCCCGGTAGAACCCGAGCATGGCTTCCCTTAGCCGAGGCTCGAGCAAAGTGGAGGGCTTCTGTTGCCCGGTGCCCTCCGGACCGCGCCTTATCCGGCTAAGGATAAGGGCTTCAAGTTCAGACCTATCGCACTGCGTTACGCAGCGAGAGCGGTCTCAGCATAGTTGTCATTGGCAACTATTCTGAATGGCCCGATGACGGCGGAACCATGCCGAGCAAAAGCTAAGCCCTTTACACCCTCGTCGATCCTAGTTCGCCCCCATCAGATGCCGCCGCGGTATTCCCGCGACCAATCTTACGTGCCGGTCCGACGCAACGTGCCTTCTGTCGGCGGCATTTGGTGGAGGCGCCGGGTACTGCCCCCGGGTCCGAATGGCTTATTACGACCGCGTTTATCGCCATAGTCGGACGAATCCGACACGCTCAATATAGAGGCAGACGCCGCAGAAAAAAAGCCTGTCTGATCCGCGACATGTGGAGGTCGGCCGGCAGCGGGTGCGCGCAAGGCTCCGGTAAGCATGTCGAGGCGTTGGAATGGTGTTGGGCAGATGCAAATTTATGCCTCGGCGGCCGCCACGGATTGCGTGATATAGGGCGGAGACCAGCTTAGCCGCGCCGCTCGGCGCTTTGCCCGGAGGCGCAACCTGACAGTTCCATCGATCGAGGGAAGTTCCGGCGACGGTCCGGCCTATGTGCCGCGGACCGGATGGCCGGCGTGGGCGGTGCTGCCGGCTACGGTTCTCATCGGACTTATTGCCATGGCGGTAAGTGCCGCCGCGTCGTTCGCCGTCGTCATGTGGGGAGGGCACAGCGAGGCTGACCTGGTGGCGGCGCTGGCATCGCCGTGGTCGCTGGTGGCCGGGCTGCTGTCGGCGCAGATCGTCATGATCTTGCTGGCGGTTTTCGCCGCCGGACTTTTCTCGTCGAACCGAGCCGAGATGCTCGCCCTGAGACCGCCCGTGGGTGGTTGGCGCACGCTGCCGCTGTCGCTCATCCCGCTGTTCCTGGTCACCGGTGTGTGGACAGCGATCATTTCGACATGGCGCCCGGACGTCGTGGTGCAGGATCTGCAGCTGTTCAAAACCTTGCTGGATAGCGATGCGGCGCCGTTGGCCCTTCTGGCGATCGGCGTCGGCGCGCCACTGTCGGAGGAGCTGCTGATCCGAGGCTTTCTGTTCTCCGGAATAGCAAAGTCCCGGCTCGGGCTGATCGGCGCGTCGGTAATTACGACCGTGCTCTGGGCGGTCGTGCACGGGTATTCGCTGTTCGGCCTCATCGAGGTGATGGCGATCGGATTCTACTTCTGCTGGCTCCTGGTCCGGACGGGAAGCCTGTGGACGACGATCTTCTGCCACGCCGTCTACAACACGGTTGTGGGGCTGGTGCTGTATTTCATCACGTTGCCGCCGGTGCCGGCCTAGGGCGTCGCGGCCGGAATCGGCCTATATAGAGTCCATGCAGCAGTACCTCGACCTGATGCGCCTGGTCCGCGACCAAGGCATCCGCAAGACCGACAGGACCGGCACGGGCACGCTCAGCGTGTTTGGCCATCAGATGCGCTTCGATCTCGCCGACGGGTTTCCGGTGGTGACAACAAAGAAGGTGCACCTGAAGTCGGTTGTCCATGAGCTGCTCTGGTTCCTCGCCGGCGATACCAACATTGCCTACCTGAAGCAGAACGGGGTCGGCATCTGGGACGAGTGGGCGGACGAGAACGGCGACCTCGGGCCGGTCTACGGGAAGCAGTGGCGTTCGTGGGAAGCACCGGACGGGAACGTGATCGATCAGATCACCGAGATCGTCGAGACGCTGAAGACCAATCCAGACAGCCGGCGGATGATCGTGTCGGCGTGGAACCCGGCCGATGTCCCAGAGATGGCGCTGGCGCCGTGTCACTGTCTGTTTCAGTTCTACGTCGCGGACGGGCGGCTGTCGTGCCACCTGTATCAGCGCTCGGCAGATGTGTTCCTCGGCGTGCCATTCAATATCGCCAGCTACGCGCTATTGACGATGATGATGGCACAGGTGACAGGGCTGAGGCCGGGCGAGTTTGTGCACACGTTCGGGGACGCGCACCTCTACCTGAATCACCTGACGCAGGCTGACGAGCAACTGAAGCGGGCTCCGCGACCGTTGCCGCGCATGGAGATCAATCCGGACGTGAAGTCGATCTTCAAGTTCAGGTACGAGGACTTCAAGCTCGTGGGCTACGATCCGCATCCGCACATCAAAGCCGACGTCGCGGTATGAGACGCCGAGCATGATCATCTCGATCGTCGTCGCAGTTGCCGAAAACGGCGTCATCGGACGCGACGGCGGCTTGCCGTGGCGCATCTCGTCCGATCTCAAGACGTTTCGGCGTATCACGATGGGCAAGCCGCTGATCATGGGGCGGCGCACCTTCCAGTCGCTGAAGAAGCCGCTGGATGGCCGCGACAACATCGTCGTGACGACGAACCCGGACTACCGGCCCGACGGTGCGATTATGGCGGCGGATTTCGAGGCCGCGCTGGCGCTGGGGCGGTCGTGCGCGAAGGCGCGCGGCGTTGACGAGATTGCTATCG
>CALRVN010000419.1:0-3284 GCA_943371625.1 Hyphomicrobium sp. CS1GBMeth3 | reverse complement strand
CAGCGTAATGCGCTCGGACATCTTCAGCGTCGCCGGCGGATAGCGGTTGTGATACGTGGCAACCAGGTCGACGATCTCGCCCGGCACGTCCTTGCTGACGACCACGACGTACTTGGCGCTTTCCCAACCCTGCATCTTCGATTCGTACTTGTCGCCGACGTATGGCGTCATCGAGATGCGGTGGGCGTTGATCTCTTTGCCGTCGTAGGTGACCTTGACCGGCTCGACCTTGGCCTTCAACCAGCCGTCCGAGAAACTTTTCTGCAGGTAGTTCACCTGGCCACCGGCAAGCTGGTTGAAGGTGCTGACCGCCTGCGAGAAGAACACAGCGAACACCGGGTTGATCGAGAACTTCTCGAGCTTCTGCAGATCGCGAGCCCGGTCGCCCGTGTAGATCTGCAGGTCGATATCCTTCTTGCCTTCGTCTTTTTCTGCGACGACCTTCAGCGTGATGTCGTCCTTGAAAGCCTGCCCGAGGATCTTCGGATCGGTCACTTCACGGCTGAATTTGTAGTCGATCGTCTTGCCGGTTTCGACGTTCGAGAGATGCTTCTGCTCGAAGATCAGATCGGTTGCTTTCGGCTCGTCGGCGGCGGCTGCGACCACGACGTGAGAACCCACTGCTAGAGCGACGGCTAGGATTGCCCCGCCCAGACCATAGAACCGCATACGAACATTTCCTTCCTGGAGTATTGCCACGCTACGGCGGCTTGAGTTGCCGCCTTTTCCGGCCCGTTTTACCAACGGGAGGCCACGGCCGTAAACAGCCTCGTCCTTAACGTTTGGTCATGCGGTTTACGTATGCGTGATCGCTGCACCGCAAGAAGAGCGCCTTCGAAGCGCAAACAGCCCCCGGTACGACCAAGCACCGGCCGTCAGCGCAAGCCAGATCGCCTCAGCGCAAAAAAGAGCCGAAGGCCCTTGGACCGTCCCCGACCGGCGCCTGCCCCGTTACCGACAGCGTCCGGGCATCGATCCGCGTCAGCACATTATCGAACCAGCAGGCGACGTAGATAGTCTCCCCCTGCGGGTCGACTTCGATGCCTTCCGGGTGGTCACCGACCTCGATGGTCGTGACAACGCTGAGGCTCGAGGTGTCGAACACGCTGACGCTGCTTGCATATTGGTTAGTCACAAACGCGCGCCCCTTGGCGAGGGCGACCGCATACGGCCGGTGCCCGACGGGAACCGTGCCCACCACCTTGCCCCCCTCAATGTCGATGACGCTGACGTCGTCGCTGGCGACGTTGGCCGTGTAGGCGCGCTTCCCCTCAGCGTCGATCGTGACCCCGAATGGGCGCTTCCCGACTGGAACACTTCTCAGCCGCGTATTGGTCGCGACGTCGATGATGGAGACGGCGTCACTGTCCCTGTCTGCGCTGAGCAGCAGCTTGCCGTCGGGTGTCACTGCCAGTCCGGACGGAGAATCGCCGACGGCGATCTCCGCGACGACCTTGCCGAGCTGCGGGTCGACCACGGAGACCCGGTGCGTATACCAGTCCGCGACATAGACTAGCCCGTTGGTCGGATGGGCCGCGACGCCGAGCGGCGCCTCGCCGACCTTGAATCGTTTCGCGACCTGACGCGCCACGGCGTCGAAGATTACGAGCTCTTTGCTCTCGGGCGAGGTGACGTAGGCGAGCTTGCGGTCCGGAGAGACAGCGATGCCGGCCGGCTTGCCGCCGATCGCAATCTCCGCCACGGACTTCATGTCGGCCAGGGAAACGACGGAGAGGGAATCGCCGTTCTGGTTGGTAACCAGCGCCTCCGTGACTTGTCGTGGCTCGCCGGCGATGGCGCTGAAGCAAACGGCGGCGCAGAGCGCCGCCGCTAGTACAGGTATCTGCGCGTGAAGGTGCCGAAGCATCGAGCTACGGTTCAGCCGCCCGCTTCCAGCTTCTTCTTCAGCGCATCGAGGCCGCCCCGATAGACGCCCTTCACGGCCTTCACGGCCGCTTCGTCGCTGAGCTCCGGCGGCGGATCGTTGTTCATGAAGCCGCGGTAGAACGCGCCCTTCCACTCGACGGTGGACTTGCCGCCGTCGCCCTTCACGCTGAGGTTCGACGAGTAGTTGTTCACCGGCAGAACCTTGGGGTCGACCTTGGTGATCTCGTACTTGTAGGTCATCTTGGCCGGGTCGTTGGACAGGAGCTTTTCTTCGATGGTCCCGCCCGACGTCAGCGTCAGCGTGCGGGTTGCATTGGCGTCATTGCCGCCCGCACCCTCGACCTTGGCGACAGCCGGGTGCCAGCTCATGTCCTGGAAGTTTCCGATTGTCGCCCAGACCTTGTCGGCGGGCGCATTGATCTCGACGGTCTCCGTCACCTTCTGGCGCGATGGACCGTGAGCCAGCGCGATCGACGGTAAAAGGGCCAGCGCAGTGAGCGACAGAAAAGCAGCTCTCAACATAGGTCATTTTCCTCCGAGTATCGGTTCTTTAGCCCGCCTCTGGCGCGACCATAGAGGCGCCCCAACCGGCCGGCAATCGGCCACCGCCCCGGCAAACCGCCGCATTCGCGCAACTGTTGTTTTGCGGGGGCGTCTGTGGTTACTTGCGCCGCGCGAAGGAGACTGCCCTACATGACAGCACACGCCGACGGTGACGCCACCCAGACTTACCATAACGTCACCTGTCCCTTCTGCGGACTCCTGTGCGACGACCTTACGGTTACGCGCACCGGATCGACCCTGAAGGTCAGCAATGGGTGCCCTCGCGCCACCGCCGGTTTCCAGCGGCCCATCCCTCCGGCCAAGCCCTTGGTGCGCGATGCCGAGGTCAACCTCGAGGAGGCGATCAAGGCCGCCGCAGGATTGGTGCGCCAAGCCAAGTTCCCGCTCTACGGCGGCATGGCGACCGACGTCTCCGGCCAGCGCGCCATCATGTCGATCGCCGACCGCACCTGCGGCGTCGTCGACCACGCGCTCAGCGAAGGCCAGTACCGGAATTTCCGCGTCGTGCAGACGAGCGGCTGGATCATGTCCACGCTCACCGAGACGCGCAATCGCGCCGACCTCATCATCCTCGTCGGCACCGACGTGCATAAGCTGCACGGCCGCTTCTTCGATCGCATCGTCAACCCCGAGCACTCGATGTTTGAGGGCGTCGGCCAGAAGCGCACCGTCATCGCCATTGGCGAGGGTATCGACACCTCGCCTGCGACCGGCCCGCGAATCGAGGAGGTGATCTCCCTCCCCGTCGCCAAGGACCGCATTCCGGAAGTTCTCGCCGCCATCTCGGCCCGCGTGCGCGGCTACTCGGTTACGGGAACCGATCCCACGGCTGC
>CALRVN010000418.1:0-3292 GCA_943371625.1 Hyphomicrobium sp. CS1GBMeth3 | reverse complement strand
GCCGAGGCCCAGCCCGCGCGCCGTGGGCGCCACGTAGAGCCGTTTCAGCTCACAGGCGTGTGCGTCGAGAGGGCGGAGCGCGATGCAGCCGAGGGGCTCGCCGTCCGGCGCGCGGGCCAGCAGCAGGGCGCCACGGGGTGGGGCGTAGGCGCCGGGCAGGCTCGCCAGCTCCTCGATGAAACGCTGGGCGTTGAGATCGACGGGCAGGGCGGCGGCGTAGGCGCGGAACAGCTCGGCGGCGACGGCGAGGTCGTCGGTGCCGACGGGCGCGGATATGTTAAAATCCGTCATTGGCATGCTGACGGATTGAGGGAGCCTCGCATGGGCAGGGCGCGCAGTTTGGCACTCGGTTTTGCTGCGATCACGCTGTTCGTTGGTCCGGCGCGGGCGGAGGAATGCCAGCGCGCCGGCGAGGAGGATGCCATCGCCGAGGGGCGGCTGATAGAGCGCGGTGACGCTCTGATCGTGAAGCTGCCGACGCCGATGTGCCTCACCGGCTCGGAGGCGACCGACAACGTAGCCGCGAGCACGGAGGTGCAGGTGTTCTCGTTCGACGAGGGCATCGACGGGGCGCTGCGGTCGATGGTCGGCAAGGACGTACACGTGCGCGGCAGCCTGATGGGCGCGGTGACGAAGCACCACAAGGCGCCGATCGTGATGCAGGTCAGCGAGGCGGACGAGATCTAGCCGCGAGCCGCCTAAGTCACTGAGATCCAAATAGGCAATTCACCCGCAACGAACGATCGACGCGCACGGCGCCAGAACCCCTGTGCGCACTGGCGAAATGGCGTTCGCGTGCGGGAGCGATACGGCTCGTCAAGCGAGACCGCCCGGTTGAAAGGCCGTGCGGTGATGGCCAGTTCACCTTGCGCTTCGGCGGCAAGTGAGCGCCGCGAGAAGCGAAAAAGCTCGGGAAACAAAGCAAGGAGTACACGTCATGCGACAGGTTCTATTGGCGGCCATGCTTGCCGCTGGGCTGTCCGGCGCCATGGTCGCCGGGGCCAAGGCCGATAAGACTTGGAACTCCGATCCGTCCGTCCCCGGATACTCGGCAACGGGTTCGTATTCCGGAGGCCTCCACTGCAACGCCGACGGCACGCAATGCTGGCAGGGGCAGTAGGTGCGTTTCACACGAAGAGCGAAGCGCGCCTGTCCCGCGCTTCGCGACGTTATAAATAGTGGGAGTTAGTTCGAACTCTGCTTACGCGTGCGCTCCTGGATGCGCACCGCCTTCGCCTCGAGCACCACGTCGAAGCGCGCGAGAAACGACATGCCGAGCAGGCCATCGATGCCGGGGCCAATAGGCTTTGACAGAATGGCTGCGGAAACCATATCGGCTTTGACTTTGCCGATTTCGACACTCGAAAGAGTCGTAAGCTCGGCATTGGTGACGCCGTTGGCGGTGTGCACGACAAGGCGGCGGCCTTTGTCCGACGTGGAAGCGTTGGCCTTGGCCGCGAATTCTGGGCTGAGCGCTACCAGCGATGCTCCCGTGTCGAGCAGGAAGTTGCCCTGCTTACCGTTGATCTTGGCGCGGACAATTGTCACGTCCGGTCGCGGACGCGGAATGACCTCGGTGCCCTGGGCGTAACTTTGTGCGCAGTTGCCCTTCTCGCCATAGCCCGAGATCAGCTTGCGTGTTGCGGCGGTATCGCGCTTAGCAACGTCGGCGTGCAGGTAGGTTTGGATGACCGTCATCGCCTGACAGAACTGACCGGCTTTTGCATATGCGGATGCCAAAGTGGTGAACAGCTGGCTGGACACTTGCTTCAGATCGTCAACGAGCGCGAGCGCGCTGTTGAGATCGCTTATCGCCTCATCGTGTCGGCCTAAGGCATCCAGTGCTTGAGCACGCACGTAGTAGTATTGGTCGATCTCCGGGTGCCGTTCGATGAGGTCGTCCATTATCGGCACGACGGCAGCGTAGTCGCCCATCCCAAACAGGAAGTTTGCAGCCAGATATCGTTCTCCGTCCGCCTTTGGGCAGGCTGCCGCGAAGGCGAGCAGGGCGGTCGCCGCCGGCTTACGTTCGCCCTTCTCCGCCAATCCTTTGCTCAGGCGATAGATCGCAGTCTTGTCGCAAAAGGAGATCGTCATGTCCTTCAACGCACCGGCGATACCGCTGTCGGCAAGCAGGTTTGCGCCGAAAGGCTCAACCTTCAGGCGGCTGTACAGCGCCTTGAATTGCTCCGAAACGGCAGGGGACTGAGTGCCGGTTTGCACATTGGAGGGCGCGGAACTCATTGCGACGAGCTTCGAAACTTCCTCGCGGAAGAAGAAGGCGAGGGCTCCGCAAATGCATAAAAAGATGAGGACCGTGAAGAGATCAGAACTGCGCACCGCATCACCGGAAAGATGAGAAATCCCAATGCGCGAGTACCATGGCGGATTGCAACCGCGTTGGCCATAAACCGTGTGCAGTTGCCGGCGATTTGAGGCGCCGACTGGCTACAGCGCGCAACACCCTTGGCCGAAAGCCAGACGCCCCAGAAAGTGTGCCCTCCAGCCGGGGGATAGGCTGGAGGGCTAGGGCCGGCCGGAAGGACGGGGGGAGATCCCGGCCGGGGAAACACGGGAGGCGGATGGGGAGGCATCCGCAGCGGATTGTTCGCTGCGAAGGCGGTGAACGTTACTCCTCGGTGATTGCTTCGACGGCGTCAGAGAGCGTCTCCAGAGCGTTGTCGGTCGCGGCAGCTTCGGCGGCCTGCGAAAGGATGCTGTCGCCGCCGGTCAGCTCGTCGAGAGTCGAAGCAGCCTCTTGTGCAGCGAGATAATCTTCAAAATCGCCGGCATGAGCGGCAGCGGCACCGAAGGCCACGGAGAGGGCGGCGGTCGCGGCCAGCAGGGCCGTCTTAAACGATGACTTCATGTTCAAACTCCTGTCCCAAGCGGTGCAACGTTGCACCCAGTTCCAGCCTGAGGCGTCTGACGCCGGGCTCGGGACTATCGATAGGACGGGGTGCCCGGCAGCGCTGTTCCGCGCGGAACAGGGCCATTCCTAAGCGCTCGACCCCCTCACCCTCCGCGCATGCGACCGCATTGCGCGTCGACCTCTCCCCGCTGGGGAGAGGTTAAAGTGGCGCCTCGCCGAACCTAACCTCTCCTTGGGGGAGAGGTCGGAGGCGATCGCAGAATCGCATACGGGCGAGGGGATCTGCGGCCAGAATTTCTAGGTGGGGCGGTAAGCGGCTTCGAGGACAGAGACGACCTCGTCGGGGCTCGCATCCATAGCGAGAGCGTGGAAGTCAGCATCCACATCGAGCGCCTTCTCGAGCTGCCGGTGAAACTCCTC
>CALRVN010000417.1:0-3293 GCA_943371625.1 Hyphomicrobium sp. CS1GBMeth3 | reverse complement strand
CCTATGTCGATATGGCCAACAAGCTGATCCCCGGCTCGAAGTACGAGGGCAAGAGCATCGAGGAGATCTGCAAGGAAGCTTACGCCGACAAGGCGCAGCCGGTGATCAACAATGTCGGGCAGGACTACAATCACATCCACTTCTGGCAGTGGATGAAGAAGGGCGGCGGCGGCAACAAGCTTCCGGGCGTCGTGCAGAAGCTGGTCGACGGCGCCGGCGGCTTCGACAAGGTGCGCAACGATTTCATCGAGAACGGCAAGACACAGTTCGGCTCGGGCTGGACGTGGCTCGCGGTGAAGGACGGCGCGCTGATCCTCGCAAAGACGCCGAACGGCGAAAACCCGCTGATGCACGGCGCGCAGCCCATTCTCGGCTGCGATGTGTGGGAGCACAGCTATTACATCGATTATCGCAACGCCCGGCCGAAGTATCTCGAGGCTTGGTTCGACAATCTGATCAACTGGGAGCACGTGGAGGAACTGGCCGCCAAGGCGGTCAAGTAACTCCGCTTCAGTTGCCAGTTGGGCGAACTAGAAGGCGTCGACCGTCGCGGTCGGCGCCTTTTTCATCGATCGCAGCTTCGCCAATTCACTCATCTATGCGCGCATGAAAAAGAGCGCCGCAAAACGGCGCTCCCCACGTTGAGCAAAATCGCGCGAGCGCGAAGCTGCGCGATCAGAACCAGGCCGGCTGCCACCAATGGAGCGCGGCGCGGACAAGCTCAGGCTGCACGAGATAGGCAATGCCGATCACGGCCACGACAGCGATCAAGAGCAGAATGATCGTGCCGGTGAGCGGGGTTCGATAGCTCATGCCGGTGCCGGGGATGCCGAGCGTCACCATGCGCTTTCCGTCGGCGCCGACGTTGATGGTCGCGCCTTTGCCGCCGAGGCTCGTGCTGACGCGCGACTTGCTCAGGTTGACCTTGACGCCCTTCGCGACGCCGATCTGCTTGCGAAAACGAAAGCCGGGAAGGAAGCTCATCGTCGATCCTCGTCCGTTTGAATCTCAATACCCGTGGAGTGATGCCAACTGGGATCGAGTCGCCTGCCGTTGCAAAGCCAATGTGTGCCAGTCCACATGAGAAATACGGCGTAAATTGACGGGTGGATTGATTTTTATGCCGTCAGCCGTCTTTGCGGCCGATGCCGAACCAGCCGCCCAGCTTGTCCTTCACGTCGTTGATCGTTTCCGAAACACCACCCATGGTGGAGTTCATCGCCTGGATGCGTTCGAAAGCGCCCTCGACGATCGTTTCCTCGGCGTACTTCTTCTTATTGTCAGCGTCGGCCGCGATCAGAGCGTCGCGCTCTTCCTTGGTGAGGGGACCGATGCGCGCCATTGGCGGGCGGATCAGCGCCCGCTGCACCATCGAGGGCTCACCCTTGTTGCGCAGCATCGAAACCAGCGCCTCGCCGACCTTCAGCTGCTGGATCGCCTGCTCGGTATTGAATTCCGGATTCTTGACGAACGTTTCGGCCGCGGCGCGGATCGACTTCTGCTCCTTGGGCGTGAAGGCGCGCAGGGCGTGCTGAGCACGGTTACCGAGCTGGGCCGAGACGCGGTCGGGAACGTCGGACGGGCTCTGGGTCACGTAGTAAACGCCGACGCCCTTCGAGCGAATGAGGCGCGTCACGCGCTCGATCTGGTCGAGCATCGCCTTAGGAGCGTCGTCGAATAGAAGATGCGCCTCGTCGAATAGGAAGACGAGCTTGGGCTTATCGAGATCGCCGACCTCTGGAAGCTTGTCGAACAGCTCATCGAGCATCCAAAGAAGCGCGGTGGCGTAGAGGCGTGGATTGTCCATGAGCTTGTCGGCGGCGAGGACGTTGACCACGCCATAGCCATCGCGGACGCGCATGAAGTCGTTGATGTCGAGAGCCGTCTCGCCGAAGAACTTGTCGGCACCCTGCTCTTCCAGAACCAACAGGCGGCGCTGCAGGACACCTACGGTCTGCGGGGCGATGTTGCCGTACTTGCCGCGCAGCTCACCGGAGCGGCGGCCGACCTCCTCGATTACCGCGCGCAGGTCGCGCAGCTTGCGAATGACCATTTTCGGATCGCGCTTGGACTCGCGACGGTCCTCCGCCCAACGGAACGCGATGTTGAGCACGCCCTCCTGCGGCTCGGAGAGATCCAACAGGCGCGAGAGGAGCAGCGGCCCCATGGATTGCACGGAGGTGCGGATCGGATGGCCCTGCTCGCCGAAGATGTCCCAGAAGGCGACCGGGAAGGCGGCGTTGAAATAGCCGGGCAATCCGATTTCCTCGGCGCGGTCGATGAGGTGGGGCTTCTGCTCGCCCTTGGCGCCGATACCTGAGAGATCACCCTTAATGTCGGCGGCGAAGACGGGGACGCCGGCCGCGGAGAAGCCCTCGGCCAGCACCTGCAGCGTGACCGTCTTACCCGTGCCGGTTGCTCCGGTGACGAGGCCGTGCCGGTTGGCGAGCTTCAGCTCGATGTACTCGACGCCGGCGTGGCTGCCGCCGATCAGGATGCGCCCGCCCTGAGCGAAAAAGCGCGGGTCGGCAGCAGGATTCTCGGCCGCTGCGGACTTGTGCTTATCGGGCATATGCGGGCTCCAATCTGGGGCTCAAGCGGTGCGACTCGACGCTACCCTGCCCGATTTTCTTGGCACGCGCCCAGACCCATTGCAAATATCGGTTGCATGCAGCACCCGGCATCGCTGAGCAGCGCGCCGAAGCGACGCGGAAAGCTTTGACGCCTGCTTTCCTTCGTGCGAACAGGCCCGCTATCAGCCTATAAAAGTAGACAGCGCCGCAAGCTGAGGCGCCCAGCGCAAAATCCCGAGACACGCCCGGACATGACCGAGACCGAACCGCTCAAGCTCGCCTCTGATTTCGCCGTTGCCGATTTGGAGATCTGGCGGCAGCTGGTCGACAAGGCCTTGAAGGGCGCCGACTTCGACAAGAAGCTGGTCGCCAAGACGGCCGACGGGCTCCGCATCCAGCCGCTCTATACGCGCGCTGATACGCTGGCGGGGGCGGAAAGCGCGGCGCCGGGTACGGCACCGTTCACGCGCGGCGTGCACGCGACGGCGGATGGGCTCGGCTGGCAGATCCATCAGCGGGTGATCGAGCAGGATCCGGCTGCGGCGAACAAGGTGGTCCTCGACGAACTCGAGGGTGGCGCCAACGGCGCCGTGCTGCAGATCGCCGGTCCTGGGCAGATCGGCATCAAGGTCACGAGCTCGGATGACGCCGCGGCGACGCTGCCGGGCGTCTACATTGATTACGCACCGATCCAGCTTGCCGGCGGCATCGCCGGGCTCG
>CALRVN010000416.1:0-3310 GCA_943371625.1 Hyphomicrobium sp. CS1GBMeth3 | reverse complement strand
GGGCAAGGACCCGTTGCAGACGCCCGAGACGCTTGCCTCGCTGTGGGCCGACTACACGTTCCAGCACGGAGCCCTTCAGGGCTTCGGCTTCGGCGCTGGCGCGCGTTACATCGGCTCGAGCTACGCGGACGCCGGCAACACCATCAAGGTTCCGGACGTGACCGTGTTCGACGCCGCGACGCACTACGAGGTCCACGGCACGACGTTCGCTCTCAACGTCAAAAACCTGTTTGACAAGGAGTACGCCGCCGGCTGCTTCGTGCGTGACACGACGCTCTGCACCTACGGCGCGACGCGATCCGTTCTAGGCAGTGTCAAAGTCCGCTGGTGATCCATACGTGAAGGCTAGGCCGCGCGGTTGCCGTCCTACGGCGGCCGCGCGGTTTCGCGTTGAGTCTCATCCGCCGGTCACGTGATTGGCGCAAACATGCGGCATTTGCGGTAAGGGAGTAGGGTCAGGCGCGCTGCGGGCGCTGAGCAGAACTCGAGTACAAGGGGGCTTGGCCATGAACCCGCTGTGGATCGGACTTGCGATCGTCGCGCTGGCGTTGATCGCGGTTTTCGCGAGCGTCGGCCGCGTACGCCGGTTCCTGCAGCTGCGCAACGAGGTCGAGACCCGGCTCGAGGATCTCGCCAAGGTTGTCGCCCCGGCAGAAGCCGGGAGCAAGGCCGTGCTGGATGAGGCCAAGGCCGTCTTCAACGAGCTCGGAACGCGCATGTCCGGCTTCGCCCGCTACGGCGTCGCCAGGCTCTCCATGCGCGGCATGGGATTCGATCCGGCTTCTGCATCGCGCGGCCTGATCGGCTTTTCCAACGCGCTGCCCACCTACGGTATCGAGCGGCTGCGCTGGCGCGGGCAGATAGAGCGCGCTTTGAAGATTGAGAGCGCCAATGCGGACGCGCGCAAGAGGCGCTCGCGTCTCGATCCGCTGCTTCTGGTCGTCGCGCTGGCAGCCCTCGCCTTTGCCGCCTGGGTGTACAAGACGAACTGGGACCTGCACCATGACTTGAAGTCGGCACTAGCCGCGCGGGCGGCGCTCACCAGCGACATTCAAGAAACCCGCACCGGCGCCGCGCAAGTCGAGCAAGCCAAGCTCGCCGTTGAACAATCCCTGGCCCAAGTGCGTGCGGAATTGGCAGCGGCCCGCAAGACCCAGTCCGCCGCCGAGCGCGCGCTCGACGATATCGCCGCGCAGCTGAACGAGGCGCGAAAGGCGAAGGCTGCGGCCGATCAATCCGTGGAAGCTACGAAACAGCAGCTCGGCGCCGCGGAAAGCGCGCGGAGGGCGGCGGAGGATCGGTCGAAGGCGCTCGCTGAAGAAATGGCCGCCCTCACGGCTGCCAAGGATGCGGCCGAGCGTAGCCTCAAGGAAGCGGAGCAGGGCCTTGAGTACGCGAACGAGCAGCTGGCGAAGCTCAAGTCGGCCAAGGAGGCATCCGACGCTGCCGCCACCAAGGCCGCCACAGAGCTAGCCAATGAGCGCAAGGCCCGCGAGGCCGCGGACAAGACCCCGCCTTCCCCACCGTCGCCCACCCCTTGAACCCCCGCACGAGAGGCTTTGCATTTATTCACGAGCCTCCATTAATGTGAGCCCCGACCGGCGCAGCGGGGCCACGTGTTTAAGCTTACGAATCAACTCTGGAATCTCGGCCGCGGCGATCTCCCCGATCGGCCGCCCGCCGTTTCCGTCGTGCACGACATCGCGCTGGCGGTGCTGTTCGTCGCTCTCGCATTCCTGACCCGGTGGCTGCTCGGCTATATCGGGCCCGTCCTCATCTTCGCCGTCTGCTATCCGGCACTCCTTCTTGCCACGCTGATCGGCGGCGCCCGCGCCGGCATCTTCGCGCTCATTTTCTCCGTGCTGTCGTTTTGGTACGTCTTCGTACCCGAGTACTATTCCTTCGCGCTGCCGACCGTCGTCGATGCGACGAACGTGGTGCTCTACACCATCGTCGGCCTTATCGTGGTTTGGATCGGTGAGCGTTATCGGCGCGTCTACACGCGGCTGCAGGTGGAAAGAGCCCGCGGTGAGCTGCTCGTGCGAGAGATGCAGCACCGCGCCAAGAACGGCCTCGCCGTTGCGTCATCTATCATCCACCAGACGCTCAAGGCTGATCCCGAGACTGCGAAGACGATTATCGGACGCCTGACCGCGCTCCGAGCCGGCGACGAACTCATGTGGACCGAGAGCCGGACGCCGATGTCCCTTGACGCGCTCCTGCTACAAGAGCTTGCAGGCTATGATCCCGCGAGATTGACGATCTCCGGCCCGGACGCCGAGGTGAGTGCGGAGCTTGCACGCACGCTCTGTCTCGTCGTGCACGAGCTGGCGACCAACGCGGTCAAGTACGGAGCCTGGTCGACGGGGACGGGCCACGTCGGCATCAGCTGGGGGCCCGGGCCGTCACCGACCTATCTCAAGTGGTCCGAGCGCGGCGGTCCCCCGCCCAAGGACAGCGGCAAGACGGGGTTCGGAACGTTCCTCATCGCGCGGCTATTGACGCAGCATCGCGGCAAGCTCAGCACCAACTTCACACCCGATGGCGTCGAGTGCGTCGCGACCTTCCTCGACCGGGCGAACTAGGGGGCACGTCGATGGCGCGGCGCGCTGTCTCCCGGGCGCCGTCGATGTCATCACCACTGGTATCGCAGGGTTCCGAGCACAGTGCGGGCCTTCCCGTAGACGCAGTTGTTTTCGCCGTAGCAGGCCAGATCTTCCTCGTCCGTCAGGTTCGTGACGTTGAGGTCGAGCCGCGCGCCCTTCAGCGCCGCACCGACAACCCCGAGATCGTAGCCGACGGCGAGATCGAACAGCGTCGCGGATGGATTTCTGATGTAATTGAAAGTCTCACCCCAGAACGAGCTGGTATACCGGACACCGCCGCCGAGATTGAACCCGTGCGCGATTGTCCAGGCGGGGAAGCGGTAGTTCGCCCAAAGCGAGGCTGAGTGCCTCGGAATATCGATCTCGTTTCCGACCGGAGCGTCGAACTCGCCGCTCTTTGTGATCTCCGAGCTCAAATACGTATAGGCCGCCGCGAAGTCCCACTGGCCGATGTTCGACTTGCCTTCCAATTCAAAGCCCCGAATGTTCACCTCTCCCAACTGGGCGATGTACGGGAAGTCGGGAATCCCGATGATCCGGTTTTGCTCCGTGAGATCGAACACCGCAGCCGCGAGCAACAGCGGGACGTTGGCAGGCTGGAATTTGACACCCGCTTCGTACTGTTGCCCCGTCGTCGGCTGAAGGATCACCCCATATCCTGGGGCGGTAGCTGGCTCGAACGACTCGGCATAACTGACATAAGG
>CALRVN010000415.1:0-3315 GCA_943371625.1 Hyphomicrobium sp. CS1GBMeth3 | reverse complement strand
GCTGCCGGCCGGTGCGCCGCCAGCACCTGATCGGCGAGGCGCCCGGTAAGTTCGGCAAGGTGATCGAAGCGCGAGGTGTATGTCCCCACTCCCGATGTCGCCGAGCGGAGGTCGACGATCAGGTTCTCCATCTCCGACGCCGGCATCTGCGCCTGCACCACGTCCCAGCCGCTCCACCCACCGCGGGTATCGAAGCCGAGGATCTGTCCCCGCCGCTGCGAGATGATGGCGTTGACGCGCGCCGTCGCCTCGTTCGGTACGGCAATCTCGACCGCCATCACCGGTTCAAGCAGCACCGGCGAGCACTTCGGCAACCCGTCCGTCATGCCTATGCGCGCCGCCTGGCGGAACGCCATGTCGGAGGAATCGACCGAGTGGTACGAGCCGTCCAGCAGCGTCACCGACACGTCCACCACGGGAAATCCGAGCGGGCCGTGCTGCAAATAGTCCCTGACGCCGATCTCCACCGACGAGAAGAACTGCCGCGGCACGACGCCTCCGGCGATCTTCTCGCCGAAAGTAAATCCGGCGCCCCGCGGTTGCGGCTGGATTTCGAGCACCACGTCGCCGAACTGCCCATGGCCGCCCGACTGTTTCTTGTGCCGCCCGCGCACCTGCGTTCCCGCGCGTATCGTTTCCTTGTAGGGCACGAGCCGCGCCTGCCGCTCGACGGCCACGCCGTACTTGCGTGCCAGCCGCTCGAGCGACACGCGCAGGTGCATCTCGCCCTGCCCCAGCAACAGGAGCTGGTGCGTGTCGCTGTTGGTCTCGATCGACAGCGACGGATCGTCCTCCAGCAGCTTGGCGAGCGCCGCCGATAGCTTCACCTCGTCCTTACGGTCTTTCAACCCGAGCCCGATGCCGAACACAGCCGGCGTAGCCGTCGGACGTTTCGCCTGAACCGCACCGCCCTTTTCGCAACTGATCGTGTCGCCGGTCTTGATCCCGTCGAGCCGTCCCAGTGCAACGGTATCGCCGGCCTTGGCTGCGCCGCGCTTTACCGGCTCCTCACCTCGCAAGCTGAACACACCTGCAACGCGCTCGTCTCGGCCGTCCGGCCCGACCACGACGCTTCCATCTCCCATCTCGCCGGTGAGTACCCGCGCCAGCGATAGCTTGCCGCCGTGGGCAATGTGCAGGGTCTTCATCACGTACGCGGCGGACTTCGCATTTTCCAGTTTCAGCCGCCGCGCCGTCACGTCCACCGTCGGCGCCTCGTGCCGCAGCGCCTTCAACAGCCGGAAGATGCCGTGTCCGTCGCGCGCCGAGCCGATCAGCACCGGGCAGATCAGCCCGTCGCGGAATTCTTGCGTCAGGTCCTGAAAGATCTTGTCTTGCGAGGTCGGAATATCCGACAGCAACTGTTCCATCAGCTCGTCATCGTGGTCGGCAAGCTGCTCCAGCATGTGGAAGCGCGCTTCCGTCTCTCGCTCAGCGAGAGAGGCGGGCAACTCGACGATCTCAGACGGGGCGTTGGCGCGATAGACGAATGCCCGCTCCGACGCGAGGTCGACGAAGCCCGTGGCAACGCCATCCTCCCAGATGGGTATCTGCCGCAGCACCAGCGGCCGCGCGCTCGCCGGCTGCAGCAGCGGGATCAATTCCCGCAGCGGGATTTCGGATTCATCGATCTTGTTCAGGAACAGGAAGTGGGGGATGCCGCGATCTTCGAGCTGCTTCAGGATGATCTGCAGCGACGGGACGCGCCTGACGTCCGCTTCGCACACGACGACGGCCGCATCGCAGGCCGTGAGCGCGACGGCGCCCTCGTGCTGAAACTCTATCGAGCCCGGGCAATCGATGAAGGTGAAGTTATCGCCAAGAAACGAGACGTCGGCGACATTGAGAGACACGCTCATTCCATGTTCGCGGGCTTCCGCGGTGGCGTCACCCACCGACGTTCCATCGGCGACGCTGCCGGCGCGCTGAACCGCTCCGGTGCGGGCGAGAATGGCTTCGAGAAGGGTGGTCTTGCCGCTGAGATAGGGGCCGACAAGTGCGATGCAGCGGGAGCGGGCGCTCCCGCTAGCTACCGCTCTAAGGACTTCGGACTGCGCCATCTGCTTTCCTCCTTTGGTTGGAGGCGCACGCACCCGTGTCGCAGTCACGCGCCTCGCGCCTCTGGGAGGAGCGCGACTACAACGATCGTCGCGCCGCTCAAGAACGCGCGCAAGTCCTCAATTATAAAAGTTCGACGAGTTGCCGAGGTAAGTCATCAGCACGCGAATATTGCGACGCACAACGCAGTCGAAGAATTCGTTTTCCAATACTGCGCAGCACAATCGAAATTACTTTTCTAGGGAACTTATATGCCGCATTATGAATTGAGTGGTTCGTTCAGTGAACGCTCCATGCGGGTCGCGGAGGCAGCGATCCAGAAAGATGAGACGTCCTATGGGTATGAAGAGATTGATTTCGGCCGCCCACGCAGCAGGCTACGCCATGGCCGCCGAAGATATCGCTGAAGCACGCCCCGAAGTCGTTCGCGCTCCGTCCGTGGCCCTGGTCGTTCACCGTCCCGTCCAGCGGGGCATGATCGCCAACGCGCAGCGGTCAATGCGCCGGGCATGGCTCCAGTGGTTCTCTGAGCATTGGGACCATCGCGCCGCGGCCTAGAACGCACGCAAATCAGACGACCCTTGCAGGGCGCACCACTCGTGCGCCCTTTTGCATTTCGGGGTCAGAGATAGCGGCCGATGGCCCAGCTCGCGACCAGGCCTGCGAGCGACACCGCAAGCCCCACGCGCCAGACAAGACATGTCGTGCAGCGCATGTGCAGGTTGTAAGCCATCGTCCCCGACCTAACGCAAGTTCCCGCAGAAGCGCTGAATGCGCCGGCAGGCCTCCTCCAGAACGTCCTTCGAGGTCGCGTAAGAGATGCGGAAAGCCGGCGAAGACGCGAAAGCGGCGCCGTGAACGACCGCGACACCTTCTTCCTCCAGCAGCGCCGTGGCGAAGTCCTCGTCGGTGGCGATCTTCTTGCCAGACGCGCTGGTCTTGCCGATGACGCCGGCGCAGCTCGGGTAGACGTAGAACGCGCCCTCGGGCTTCGGACACTTGAGACCCTTCGCCTGGTTCAGCATCGACACGACGAGGTCGCGCCGCTCGACGAACTTGGCGTTGTTCGCGGCGATGAAGTCCTGCGGACCGTCCAGCGCTTCGACCGCGGCCGCCTGCGTGATCGACGACGGGTTCGACGTCGACTGCGACTGCAGCTTGCGCATGGCGTCGATCAGCACCACCGGACCGCCGGCATAGCCAAGGCGCCAGCCGGTCATGCAGTAGGCCTTCGACAGGCCATTGATCGTCAGCGTG
>CALRVN010000414.1:0-3333 GCA_943371625.1 Hyphomicrobium sp. CS1GBMeth3 | reverse complement strand
CGCAAGCGCTTCTGAGCCGCCACGCCCCGACACAAAGGCTAGCGCATCGGTTCGTGGATTGACCTGGGCGAGCGGCGCAGCTGAGCCGTCGCAACCGCTACCCGCCGCCCCCGCAGCCGCGGCTTCATCATCCAGTTCACCATCGGCAGTAGCAGCTCAAAGGGCAACGCGCGCATCGACCATGCCAGCGCGCTGTTGACGACGCCGGGTACCACCACGCGCCGCCCGAGGCGGTAAGACCGCCACGCCAGTGCCGCCATATGATCAGGCGAATAGCTCGGCAGCAGCATGCGGTAGAAAGTATTCACGGCATTCATCTTGCGATGAATACCGGTTTCAATCGGTCCGCAGGCCAGGGCACACACACGCACGCCCTCACCCGAGCATTCGCCAGCAATCGCCGCGGTCAGTGACAGCACATACGCCTTGCTGGCGAAATACGGCGCCTGCCACGGGCCGGGCGCGAACGCCGCCAATGAGGCCAAGTTCATGATCCCGCCCCGCGCACGCGCCCGCATCGCCGGAAGATAGTGCCGCGTCAGCCGCGTCACGGCGGCGACGTTGGTCGCGACGAGTTCGTCGAGCTTTTCGGCATCGAGGTTGCTGAACGCACCGCCGACCCCGATCCCGGCATTGTTGACCAGAACATCGAGATAGAGCCCATGGCTACGCAGCAGCGCGTCGATCCTCTCCGGCGCATCGCTTTCGCCGACGTCGATAGCCTCCCCCACGATGATCGCACTCGGCGTCTCGGCATGCAGCTCCGCCTCTGCGCGCTCGAGCATCGATTGCGTGCGCGCGAGCAGAACCACCGCCCGCCCTTCGCGTGCAATAAGCCGAGCGAGCGCGAGGCCGAGCCCTTCGGATGCACCGGTGACGACGGTTGCTGGAATGAGATGGCGAACCGCCTCGAGCGCCGACGCGCTCGGCTTCGCCCGCCGCCGCACCCACAAATTCCCAAGCTTGAGCAGAATGTCCATGACGCTCTCTGATAGGCAGGCCTGTCCCGGCTTCAACGCAGCAGACGGCCCCCGCGTTCTGCAAAATTGTAGCAATGCAGAAATTTCGTGCCGTACGCCGCGCTCGCGCCGGTCTAAAGACGTCGCGCGAGGCCGACGAGCACGAGAACAAGCATGGCACCACCGGTAGCGGCGATGATGCCGATCATTCGTTCTTCTATCTGGACCTCAAGCGCTAAGGCCGCCAAAGCGGCTGCTGCGGTACCCAGAGTACCGACCACGAGGTTGCCGACGAGACCGAGCCCGTACCCCTCGACCGCCAGCGCGGCCAGCCATCCGGCTACGCCAACGCACAACAGGATTGTCACAAGCGATTCCGAGCCAAACACCAGCGGCCCTCCGATATGCCAAGCCGTAACGCGCGCCAGCGGCTCTGCGTTCGCTGATGCCGGACCGAGTGCTTACGCGCACATTTAGTATTTTTGTCCACACGCGCCTGCGGAACCTTTGCCACACCGCCGTGTTGCCAAGGCGACAATGCGACAAAAAGGATCCGCCATGAAAAGTCTTCTCGTAGCGCTGCTGGCACTGATGTCCGTGCCCGCGCTCGGCGCCGATAAGCTTCCTGAAGCCACTCAGAAGTTCATCGACACGGCAGCCGTCGCCAACAAGTTCGAGATCGACACCAGCGAGCTCGCCCTCAAGTACAGCAAGAACGCCGACGTAAAGAAGTTCGCCGAGGAAATGATCGCCGACCACACGAAGATCGGTGAGGAGTTCAAGGCTACGCTCGCCGCCGCGAACATCCCGGCGCCATCCGACAGCCTCGATATCACGCACACGGCGAAATACGCCAAGCTACGCGTATTCACCACCGAATCCGGCTTCGACAGCGCTTACATTTCCTAGCAGCTCGCCGCGCACGAAGATGCCGTGAAGTTGTTCGGCGATTATGCTGCCAACGGCCCGACGCCGCCGCTCAAGGAATTTGCCGCCAAGACGTTGCCCAAGCTCGAGCACCATCTGTCGATGGTGAAGAAACTCAACGGCAAGTACACGCAGTAAAGGCGACGCAGCGAAAGGGTTGATCAGATGTCGTTGCCCACGACCCGCGATCGGGTTCCCGAAAACACCAGCGACGAGATCAATCGTGAGATCGAGGCGGCGATGGCAGCCCGCTTGCGTCTAGCGGCTGCCTCGCCCGCGGTGATTCCCCAGCGCCTGAGGGAGCTCGACGAGGAGTGGGATATCGAGCGTGCCATCGAAATGAACGCGTCGGCCCTCGCGTTCATCGGCACCGTGTTGGGCTTCTTCGCCCACCCCTACTGGCTGGCCTTGCCCGCCCTCGTTACAGCCTTCCTTTTCCAGCACGCGCTGCAGGGTTGGTGCCCGCCCGTCCCCATCCTCCGCCGCATGGGCTTTCGCACCTCCTATGAAATCGAGCGCGAGCGCCACGCGCTGAAGGCATTGCGCGGAGACTACGAGGGCGTGCGCGGCGCAGTCGATAAGGTCACTGCGGCACGCACGGCTGTAGCCGCCTAGTCGCTCCCGCATCTGAGCCGCTACGCAACGAGCGTGCTCACGCGTGCTCGAAGACGCGCCCAAACCTAACGCCCTCTTAGGCAAGCGCTCATTGTCCAGGCCGTCCCAGGGCGGACGCGGTCGGCGCTGCGAAAGCGCTCGAAAGTCGAACTCAAACGTTCGTAACAAACGCAGGGATCGGTAAGACTTTCGGTAGCGAATAAGCGCCCGCACCCGCCTGCCGAGGCCCTCGCGCTCCGCTTCCGCCCTTGGAGCCATCTTTTAAAAAAGATGTTGCGCGCGAGTTGGAGGACCAAACGAATGCGCAAGATCTCGCCGATACTCGCGATGTTCGCCGCCGCCTACCCTGTCGTCGCCGCCCAAGCCAACCCGGCGGCCTCTTCAGCGGACGCCCTGACGACTGGAACCCTGGCGACAACCAATCCTCCCGTCGCTCCTCGGTTTGCTGGCCCCGTCAATGGCGACGCGGAATGGTCCTCGCCGGGTCGCGACAGCGCCCTGACGCGCTACAGCACCCTCGATGAGATCAACGCCACCAACGTCAAGAACCTGCGCTCGGCCTTCACGTTCTCGATGGGCGTCAACCGCGGTCAGGAAGCCGCACCTCTCGTTGTCGGCAACACCCTCTACATCGTGTCGCCATATCCCAATACGCTTTACGCACTGGATCTCACGCAGCCGGGTGCGCCGCTGAAATGGCGGTATGACCCGCCACAGGACGATGCCGCTCAGGGCGTTGCGTGCTGCGACGTTGTCAATCGAGGCGCCGCCTACTCCGACGGCAAGCTCTATTTCAATACGCTCGACGGCTCGACCGTCGCGGTGGATGCAG
>CALRVN010000413.1:0-3344 GCA_943371625.1 Hyphomicrobium sp. CS1GBMeth3 | reverse complement strand
TGCGACGTCATCGGCATGACCAACATGCCCGAGGCGAAGCTCGCCCGCGAAGCCGAGATCTGCTACGCGACCGTCGCCATGGTGACGGACTACGACTGTTGGCACGAGGAAGTGGCGCACGTCGACGTCGCCGCCGTGCTCGCCGTCATGAAGGGCAACACGGAAAAGGCGCAGCGCCTCGTGCACAAGCTCGCCGAGATCTTCCCGCGCGAGCACCCTGCCTGCCCCCTCGGCTCTGACACCGCGCTCGACGTCGCCATCATAACGTCGCCCGACGCGCGCGATCCCAAGCTGATGGCCAAGCTCGACGCCGTCGCCGGCCGCGTCCTCGCCAAAGCCTGACGCATACAACTCGGGCGACGACGTTGCTTGCCGCCCCACGGCGCCTCTGGTAGCCGGGAAGCTTGCGCCGGCACCCTGATTCTATTGCGGAATTCATGGACCCAACACGCCAGCCGCGCGCCGCGCCGCGAGCTGTGCTGTTGTTCTGCGTCGCCCTGCTAGCGATCGCCGGCGCCCCGATGTCCGCCCGCGCGGATCAGGACGACGACGCCGAGCGCGTGCCGTCGTCGGCCGGCCAGATCTACAGCTCCATCGAGCGCACCTTCGACCAGCAGCCGCCCCTTCCGGGCGGCCCGCGCCGGATGGTGCCGGGAACGTCCATGCCCGCCGAGGAACCGGGGCCGGTGCTGATGCAGGACCTCAAGCAACGCCTGCAGTACGCCGACCCGTTTCTGCGCGACATGAAGCTTGCGTTCTACACCCGCGCTGGCGCGCTCGGCCGTGAGAACGACGTCGGCCCGCCGTCGAAGGCTTGGGCCATTGGCTCGGCGCTCGGGCTACGCACCGGCTATCTCGAAAATTGGCTGCAGTTCGAGGTCGCCGCCGGCAGTTCGCAACCCCTGTGGGCGCCGGAGGGCGAAGGCGGCACGCTTCTGCTGACAGACAATCAGGCCGAGGTCTCCTCGCTCGGCATCGCCAACGCACACATGCGCGGTTTTGGTCAGGAGCTGACCATCGGCCGCCAGCTGGTCAAGACGCCCTACGTCAATCCGCAGGACAACCGCATGCTGCCCAACGCCGTCGAGGGCGTGGCGCTCATGCGACGCCGCGACGAGGCCGAGACCCTCGACTACGGCTTTGGGTACCTCTGGGGTTTCAAGTCGCGCGATAGCAGCTACTTCGTTCCGTTCTCGGAGGAACTGGGCGTCGAGGAGGATCGCGGCATCGCCGTCGCCGGCGCCAAGGTCATGCCGGTGAAGGGGCTCACGCTCGGCGCCATCGACTATCTCATCCCCGACGTCCTAAACACTGCCTTCGCCGAACTCGACTGGATCATCGACGCTGCGCCGCTGCAGTTCCGCTTCAGCGCCAACTACACAAGCCAGCGCACCGTCGGCGCCGACCTCATCGATGGTGGACCCTATTCCACTGATCAGATCGCCGAGCGCTTCGCCGTCAGCTACGCCAATGCGACGCTGCTCGTGGCCGGATCGCACAACGGTGATGGCGCGGCGCTTCAAGGCCCGTTCGGCAGCTTCCCGTCGTACACGGTGCTCGACCAGCTGAACTTCAACAACGCCGGACAGCAGACGCTCGTCCTCGGCGCCGCCTATGACTTCTCCGAGCTGCTGTTTGAAGGATTGAAATTCCAGACGCGCTACGGATGGTCTTGGGGCGCCATCGACGCGCCGGATTCCAAAGCCGGACGCCAGAACGAATATAACCTCGAGCTCGAATACCTGCCGAGGTTTGGGCCGCTCGAGAACATCCACGTGCAGGTGTTCTATTCGGCCGTCGACTTCCCCAACAATCCGCCCGGCGAGACGCAGCAGCCGCAGGTGCGCGGCGTCATCACCTACCTCATCCCGTTGCTTTAAGACTTCGAGTCCAGCCGGCGCTCGTAGGCCTCGACGTGCGCCGACGCGGTCGCAAGCAGCGGTGTCGCGATGCCATGCCGCCGTGCACGCGCCAACATGTCGCCGAGAATGTGCGCCCCTTCCGTGCGCCGCCCCGCCTCGATGTCGCGCAGCATCGACGACGTCAGCGGCGAGCCTCCCTTCGTCAGCAGTGCTCGATGTTCGTCCATCAGCGTAGCCGGTGGCGCAAAGCCCTCGGCCTGCGCAACCGAGCCCGTTTCATCCAGCAGCAGCAGGATGCGCTCGCGCCCATGATCAGTGGTCAGGATGGTGCCGATGCTCGCGCGCATAAGGCACGTGATGCCGGCGAACGCGGCCAGGAACACGAACTTGTTCCACATGTCCTGGCGAATATCGCGCGAAGCCGACGCGTCGACGCCAGCAGCCTTCAGCAGCTCCACGAGCCGGCTGCCGATCGGATCAGTCTCTGACCCCACCGGGCCGATGATCACCGTCATGAACGGCGAAAGGTGCTGGATCACGCCGTCCGGGCGCAGATCAACCGCTCCATGCGCAATGCCGCCTAGCAGCGGGGCTGCGGGGAACCGCGCCGCCAGCACGTCGAGGTGGCGCACGCCGTTGAGAAAAGGCAGAAGCCGCGTCTCCGGGCCGATCAGCGGCGTCACGTCCTCCAACGCCGCGGCGAGCGCAGGCTCCTTGCAGCACAGGAGAACCACATCGGGCGCGCCCTCGAACTGGTCCGCCGACGTGATCGCCTTCACCGGCGACGTGAAGTCTCCGAGCGGGCTCCTGACGTCGATGCCTGCCGATATGAGCTGCGCGGCCCGCGCCGCGCGCACCAGGAACGTTACGTCCGCGCCGGCAGCGATCAGACGCGCGCCGAGATAGCCGCCGACGCCTCCGGCCCCGAGAATGACAACTCGCATCTGTCTTCCGCCGATTTACGTGTCGCCGCAGACAGGTGCACCCGCACAGCGTCGCCCGCAAGTGAGAAAAGCCGCGCTAAGGCTGGGAGCCTCCCCAGCCTCTCGCGGCCCCGGGATCAGCAGCCGTTGACCGTCTCCCAGTGCTTGTAGGTTGACACACGCTTGCGCTCGCTCTTCGTCAGCGGCACGTCGTCCATGTCGTCGAACGAGCAGCCGCTGTTGCCGAAATAGTTGATGGCCCGGGTCGTCTTGAAGCAGTACCCGTTGCTCTTGTAGATCTGGTTGCGCTTCACCCAGAGCTGCTGACAGCTCAGGGCATCGACCGGTCCGGCCTCGGCCGCCGTGACGACAGCCCCGAGGCCGAGCGCGAGCCCGAGGGCCGCCGCGGCGAGGCGATTGGCGTACATCTTAATTTCCTTTCTTATCCTTGATATCGATGCCGCTGCGAGCCGCGCACCACGCGCGGATTGCCGGCCGTAAACCATTGGCGCAGCGATTGCCCTTGCGCTGTTCTGCAGGGAACGGCACACACGGCAGA
>CALRVN010000412.1:0-3414 GCA_943371625.1 Hyphomicrobium sp. CS1GBMeth3 | reverse complement strand
CAGGTGTCGACCATCTACGCTCAGCGCAATCAGTACCGCGTCATCCTCGAGATCGACCCGCGCCTGCAGCGAGACCCGTCCGATCTGCAGCACATCTACGTGCCGAGCACCACCGGCCCGCAGGTCCCGTTGACCAGCGTCATCCGCGTTACGCAGACGACGACGCCCCTCTCCGTCAATCACCAGGGGCCGTTCCCCTCGGCCACCATCAGTTACAACCTCGCCCCGGGCAACACGCTCGACCAGGCGCTGCGCGACATCGATTCCGCGATGGCCGAAATACATTCCCCACCCGGCTTGCGCGGTGAGATGGCCGGAGATGCTCGCGCCTTCGCCCAGCAGGCTTCGCAGCAACCGCTGCTGATCCTCGCCGCGCTCATCGCTGTCTATATCGTCCTCGGCGTGCTCTACGAAAGCCTCGCACACCCTCTCACGATCATCTCGACCCTGCCCTCCGCCGGCCTCGGCGCATTGCTCGCGCTCTATGTCGGCGGCCTGGAGCTGTCGATGACCGCGCTCATCGGCGTCATCCTTCTCATCGGCATCGTGAAGAAGAACGGGATCATGATGGTCGACTTCGCCCTCGACGGTGAGCGCACGCGCGGCCTGAAACCCGCCGTTGCGATCTACGAGGCGTGCATCGCCCGCTTCCGCCCCATCCTCATGACGACCCTGGCCGCTCTCCTCGGCGCCATCCCGCTCGCCATCGCCGTCGGGCCGGGATCGGAGATCCGCCGCCCGCTCGGTATCACCATCATCGGCGGCCTGATCGTCTCCCAGATGCTCACGTTGTATACGACCCCGGTCATTTACCTCCTGCTGGACAAGCTCCACCGCCGCTTGGGCGGGTCGAGAGCCGAGGATGACGCGGCAGACACAGCGCCGGCGATGTCTCTGGAAGCCCCTCGGGCCTGAGCCCGACCCGAGGTTAGCCGCCTTACCCGTTACACATTGCCGCTGGCATTTGGGCCTGATACGCAAAGGCTGAGTGCAAGACCGGCCATCCGGCTTTCCCCACCCGCCCGGGTGTAACGAAAAACGGCGTTTCCCCGAACTGCCTGTTGAGGAGCTTGAGTGGCTCAAGGATCGAAAGAGGAGGAGTGGGCGGCTCTCATGCGGGCGGCTATCGGCGGCGACAGCTCGGCTTACCATACGCTGCTTCAATCGCTGTCCACTGTTCTGCGCCCTGCGGTGCGACGGGGGTTCACGCAAGCGGGAGCGCCTCTCGGGGACGTCGAGGATGTCGTCCAGGAGACTCTCCTGGCGTTGCATCTGAAGCGCAACACATGGGACCCATCCCAGCCGCTCGGCCCTTGGGTGCGCGCAATCGCCCGCCACAAGTTGATCGATGCGCTACGCCGCCGCGGCCGCCGCATCCAGATACCTATCGACAGCGTTCTCGATACGCTCGCAGCTGAGGAGGATAGCAGTGGTGTCGATCGTCAGGATGCAGAACGGCTCGTCAACGGGTTGCGCGGCCGTCAGCGCGATATCGTGCGCGCTGTGAGCATCGATGGACAGTCGATCCGCGAAGTGGCGGAACGTTTGAACATGAAGGAGGTCGCGGTGCGGGTAACCCTTCATCGTGGTCTCAAGGCGCTCGGCGCCCAGCATCGGAAAGATCCGGACGAATGAAGACTGACGACCTCATCAACGCCATCGCAGCCGACGCGGCAGCCCCGCGCCAGCCGATCGGCTGGGTCGTGTGGGTCGGCGCTGGTGTCGGCGTCCTCGCCACCATGCTGCTCTTCCCCACCCTGCTGTCGGTCCGCCCCGATATCGGCGCCGCGTTGGGCGACTGGCATTTCCTGATGAAATGGGCCTTCAGCATCACCCTTCTGGCGACAGCTATGGCGCTTATCGTCAATCTGGCGCGTCCTCAGCGGACCCCGAGCGCCAAGATGCTGCTGCTGTTGGCGGCTCCGGCCATCCTCGCCGTAGGCGTGGCAGCGGAAATGATCACCCTTCCGCCGTCCTTCTGGATGCCCCTGATGGTCGGCACCAATGCCCTGGGCTGCATACTGTACGTGCCGCTGCTATCGGGCCTGCCACTCGCCGCGATGATTATCGCCCTGCGCCGTGGTGCGCCTGCCCGGCCTGCCCTCGCCGGCGCCGTTGCAGGCCTGATCGCTGCCGGAATTGCGGCCTCGTTCTATGCCACGCACTGCCAGAACGACAGCCCGCTGTTCCTTGCTGCGTGGTACTTGCTCGCCACCGCAATCGTTGCGGGCGTCGGCGCCATCCTCGGAGCCCGCTTGCTCCGCTGGTAGCGACGGTCCGGCTCCGCAGGCAAGCAATGTTTGTATTGACCCCCGAACTAAGCCGGATAGGCTCGCCCCGAACAAACAATAGGGCTCGGGGAGAATTCAAATGACGCGCACGGAACTTGAAACGGTGTGGGCTCCGCGACTGCTGGGCGTGCTGCGGATCGTCGCCGCGATCCTCTTCATCGAGCACGGCACGCAGAAGCTCTTCGGCATCCCGACACCCGCACACGGCATGCCCGAGGCACTGACCTTGCTCTGGTTCGCTGGCGTCCTCGAGGTCGTCGGCGGCTTCCTCATCCTGATCGGCCTGTTCACCCGGCCTGTGGCCTTCATCCTCAGCGGCCAGATGGCGGTCGCCTATTGGATGGCACACGCCCCCCAGCACCTTTTCCCAGCCCTCAACGGCGGCGACGCCGCTATCCTGTTCTGTTTCCTTTTCCTTTACCTGGTCGCTGCAGGCCCCGGCGCGTTTAGCGTCGATGGTGCCCGCGACGGAAAATAAATAGCCACGCCGTTCTCAGGACGGCGCGGGGTTCTGAAGATCGCATTCGTGCCTGGTTACAGATGACGCCACGCCGACTTATCTACACTTGGTAGATAATTCGGAAGTGACCTCATGCCTTTGGCGTGAGGATTTAAGACCGGCCGGGTAGACTGTGGCGTTACCGGTCGCAAGGCGCTGTTAATCGAACCGCCGCGAGGCCGTGGTGGCTCCAGCACGAGTGTGATGATGCGTCCGAGCTATATCGTCCTGGCCCTGCTGCTCTGCGCGGCCGCCGCTGCCGCTGCTCTCGGCCCGATGCGCGGCCGCAGCGTGCAGTCGGGCCTCGAGGATGTAGGTGGCGCGATCACCGCCGCTCTTTCCGGACTCGGAGCAAGCTCACCCGCATCGCCGGCCAAGTCGGCCTTGGCCGCACCCGAACTCACTGTCAGCCAGCCGATCGGCCGCAAGGTCGTCGAGTGGGATGAATACACCGGCCGCTTTGACGCCGTTGAGTCCGTCGACGTCCGCGCGCGCATCTCCGGCTACCTCATGGACGTCAAGTTCACCGACGGCGAGGACGTGAAGGCCGGCGACCTCCTCTTCAACATCGACCCGCGTCCCTTCGAGCGCGCACTCGACCAGGCCAAGGCGCAGCTCGACCAA
>CALRVN010000411.1:0-3418 GCA_943371625.1 Hyphomicrobium sp. CS1GBMeth3 | reverse complement strand
ATCGTCAGGCGGATGCCCTTCAGGCGCTGTTCCATGGGGAAGTACGAACCCCACTCCCATGCTGCAACTGCGAGATGGATTTTGGTCGCCTGCGCGGAGACGCCGATCTGCTCGGAGCCGCGATAGGCGATCGGACGGATGTAGCCGTCGGAGAGATTGTTGGCGGCGAGCACGTCGCGGCAGACCTGGTCGATCTCGGCGACGGAGTATGGGATCTCGAAGTCCAGCATCTGGGCGCTGTCCTTCAGGCGCTGTGAATGCTCCGTGAGCTTGAAGATGGCGCCGCCGTAGGCGCGCAGGCCCTCGAATACGCCGCTGCCGTAGTGAAGCGCGTGCGTCAGGACGTGGATATTGGCCTCGCGCCAGGGGACCATCTTGCCGTCGAGCCAGATGAAGCCGTCACGATCGTTAAAAGGGGCTGGCCCGGACATGCGTATTCTCTCCGTAGACTTTCGCGCCAAGATCGCTAGTTAGACTGGCTCGGTGACGAGACAGCCGGGGGTGCTATTGCTGGTGGTCCAGACGGCCCCGCCCGCGTTTCGCCCAGGCATCTTTTGCCCGTACGAATGGCGCTATTTGATTGCGCGAAATGACTTGTCATGACTAACAATCGGGGCCAAATAAGTCAATATGACTGACATAACGTCCGACAGCGTTGCGGCCCGCCGCATGTCGCGCCCCGCCAGCACCCAGACGACGGCCCCCGAAGCCTCGCTTCCCGCCATCGACGGAGTCGCACCGGGCGACCTCGTGGCCTGCGTGGAGCTGCTGTTCTTCGCCTATCGCGACTTCACCAGCGGCCCCGACGCGGTGCTGGAGGAATACGGCTTTGGGCGCGCCCATCACCGCGTGCTGCACTTCGTGCACCGCAACCCCGGCCTGCGTGTCGCCGACCTGCTCGACATCCTGAAGATCACGAAGCAGAGCCTGGCTCGCGTGCTAAAGCAGCTCATCGATAAAGGCTTCATTATGCAACGCGCGGGAAACGACGACCGGCGCGAGCGGCGCCTGTTCGTCACTGCCAAAGGCGGCCGCCTGACCGAAAAGCTCTCCAGCCAGCAGACGCAGCATATCGAAGCGGCGCTGGCGAAAGCGGGTCCCGGGGCTGCCGAGTTTGCACGCCGCTTCCTTTTTGCCATGATTACCGAGTCGGATCGCCCGCGCGTGGAGGCGCTGGTAAAGCTAGCCTCCGGGACGCGCACCTGAGGCGCGAGCACTTCTAGACGAGGGGCGAGAATGAGAACGGCCAAAGTCGCGAGCGCGCCGCTTCCCGACAACGCACCGCATGTGCTCATCGTCGACGACGACCAGAAGATCCGCGACCTGCTCGGACGCTATCTCGCCGAGCAAGGGTTTCGCGTGACCACGGCGCAGGACGTTGCATCGGCGCGCGCGGGCATGCGGGGGCTGGAATTCGACGCGGTGCTGCTCGACGTGATGATGCCGGGCGAAAGCGGGCTCGATCTTGCGCGCGAACTGAAGGCAACGCGCCCTGTTCCGATTTGCATGCTGACCGCGCGCTCCGACCCCGAGCATCGCATTGAGGGTCTGGAAGCCGGCGTCGACGACTATCTGCCGAAACCGTTCGAGCCGCGCGAATTGCTTTTGCGCCTGCGCAACATCCTGCGGCGCGCCGCTGGCGGCGGCGGACCCAGCGAAGAGATCCGCATGGGCAACTACGTTTTCCACGTCGGGCGCGGCGAGCTGAAGCACAACGAAGAGACGGTGAAGCTCACCGAGCGCGAGCGCGACCTATTGCGCATGTTCGCCCAGCGCCTCGGCATTCCGATCCCGCGGCACGAGCTGTCGCCGGAGGATTCCACGGGCAGCGACCGCGCCATCGACGTGCAAATCAACCGTCTGAGGCGGAAAATCGAGACCGACCCGTCAAATCCCGTGTACCTCCAGACAGTGCGCGGCAAAGGGTATATTCTCTACTCCGATTGATCCTGCGCGAACCTAGTGTGATGATCGAGAAATTCGTCATCACGGGCAGCAACGTATCAAGCGAATTTCTCGATCTGAATCACACTAGTCACCGTCGCCTTCTAGTGTCCCTCATGATTTAGAAATTCGCTCACCACCTAGCGGCCAGACGAGGCGAATTTCGAAATCGGGACACTAAAGGGGTTGTTGATGCTCGCCGGAGGCGACGAGCCGGAACGGCGTTCGTTTCAGCCATGGCATACGCTGTGGCAACAGCTCGTGCGCATCCGTCTTCCGGCGCTGTCGCGGCTGCGGGCGCCCTCCTCCCTGAACAGTCTGCGGCAAAAGCTGCCGCCGACGCCGTCGTGGCTCACTGACTTCGGCGTCTGGTTCGCGAAGACGCACAACCGCAACATGGACCTCATCGGCGGCTGGTTCTCGGACGTGCTGCCGAAGGGTCTCTATGCGCGTGCGCTCATCATCATCATCGCGCCCATCGTGGTGCTCGAGGGCGTGATCGCCTTCGTGTTCATGGAGCGCCACTGGCAGGCGGTGACACGGCGCCTGTCGGAAGCGACCGCGCGCGACGTCGCGGCGCTGATCGACATCTACGAGGAGAACCCGAGGAAGGACGACTACACGCAGCTGATCGAGATGGCGCGCGACCGGCTCAGCCTATCGATGCAGGTGCTGCCGCCGGGCGATCTTCCGACGCCGAGACCGAAGCCGTTCTTCGCGCTGCTCGACCGGGCGCTTTCGGACGAAATCCGCCGGCAGGTGCAGAAACCATTCTGGATCGACACCGTCGGCCAATCACGGCACGTGGAAATCCGCGTCAAACTGAAGAACGCGATCCTGCGCTTCGTCGCCACACGCTCGCAGACGTACGCATCGAACTCGCACATCTTCCTTTTGTGGATGATCGGCTCGTCGGTGATTTTGCTGACGGTTGCCATTCTCTTTTTGCGCAACCAGATCCGCCCGATCCTGCGGCTCGCCGAAGCCGCCGACGCGTTCGGCAAGGGACGCCGGGTGCCCGATGACTTCCGCCCGCGCGGCGCTCGCGAGGTGCGGCAGGCGGCGACGGCGTTCCTGGAAATGCGCGACCGCATCACGACGCACGTGGAGCAGCGCACGACGATGCTGGCCGGCGTCAGCCACGACCTGCGCACCATCCTGACGCGCTTCAAGCTGGAGCTGGCGCTGCTCGGCGATTCACCCGAGGCGCACTCGCTGCAAGCCGACGTCCGCGAGATGCAGGACATGCTCGAAGACTATCTCGCCTTCGCCAAGGGTGACGGGGGCGAGGAAAGCACGCCGACCAACCTCAACGAGCTGCTGCAGGACGTCTACGAGGAAGCGCAGTATTTCGGCACGCCCATCGAACTGAAGCTACGCAAGCGCCCCAAAGATATCGTGCTGCCGCTGAAGCGCCAGGCGTTCAAGCGTGCAATCACGAACCTCGTCTCAAACGCTGCGCGCTTCGGCGATC
>CALRVN010000410.1:0-3420 GCA_943371625.1 Hyphomicrobium sp. CS1GBMeth3 | reverse complement strand
CGATCGAGGTGCGGGAATTTTCGCTTCAGCTGGATGTAGGTGAGGCCCTGCATCACGTACGAGAACATGGCACCGAACACCGCCATGTTGAGAAGCGTGCCGCCGATCACCTTAGCGCCCTGGTCTGCGCCTTCGACGAACCAGACGGTGAGCATCACCGCCAACCCGATGATGGCGCCGACGACCATGGCGACGTGAGGGGTCTTGCGCGTGCCGTGCGTGACCGACAGGACGCTGGGGAAATAGCCGGCGCGCGACAGCGAATAGATCTGCCGCCCGTAGGCGAAGATGATGGCGTGGAACGAGGCGACGAGGCCGGTCAACGCGACGAGGGCAAGCGTGTTGGCGAAGCCTTCGCCGTAGATGGCGCGGAAACCGTCGAGCAGCGGCTCACCGGAGGTGCCAAGCTTGAAGGAGCCGACGCCGATCACCGACGGGTTGAGGAAGAGGACGCAGAAGGCCGAGAGCATCAGCGTAAACATTCCGAGCATGATGCCCTTGGGCATGTCGCGCTTGGGGTCGACCGATTCTTCGGCAGCCAGCGGCAGCTGCTCGATGGCGAGGAACAGCCAGACCGCGAAGGGCAGCGAAGCGAGAACGCCGTGGATGCCAAACGGGAAGAGAGGCCCGTTGCCACCCGGTATCTCGGTTCCGTCCGGCGCGATGTTGAGGGCCCAGGTGTTGAAGTCGATGTGGCCGATGGCGCTGACGTAGAACACCACGAGACACAATAGTGCCAGCACGGTGATGATGAGCGAGAACTTCAGCGATTGCTCGACGCCGAGATAGTTGAGGCCGACGAAGAGCACGTAGCCGAGGATCCAGAAGAGCGGTTGCGTTTCAGTCGGTGCGCCGATGATGGCGGCGCCATAGCTGCCGATGAAGAATACGATCACGGCGGCGGTCATCACGTATTCAACGTTCTCCGCAAGACCGGTGAGGAAGCCGCCCCAGGGTCCGAATGCCGTGCGTGCGAAGGAGTAGGCGCCGCCAGTGTGCGGCATTGCCGGGCTCATTTCGGCCAGACTGAAGGTCAGGCCGAGGTACATGATGGCGATGAGGATGGTGGCGATCAGCATGCCGCCCCAGCCGCCAGACGCGAGGCCGAGGTTCCAACCCGAGAAGTGTCCCGAGATAACGGCGCCGACTCCGAGCGCCCACAAGAGCCAGACACCTGCGTGGCGCTTCAGCCCACGTGCCTGAAAATATGCGTCATCGACCTTTTGATAGGTAACGCTTCCCGATTTCTGCTGCATGCGACCCCCCAGTCACGATGGGCTTCAACTGGATAGGACTTTATGTGATCACAAGCTGGCGGTCACGCTTGGCTTTTAGGCTGTTAGTGGTTTCGCGTGCTTGGAGCTTGGGCAAATCAGGGGCTTACAGTCGCGGCGTAGGCGAGGGCATCTCTAACGCCGGCCGAGTGAATTGCTTGCTGCCTCGCTGGTGCGATCCTGGCGGACGTCCGCCCGGCACCGCTACAGGTTGAACTAAAGTACAACGAAGTTCGTTGGGGTAGAGCGGGGTATACATCCAGCGCTTCAGCACCGGCTTGCCGTGTGCCCGGGGACAGTCGCCGCTTCCTGCAGCTATCGCTTCGAGGTATGGTGCAACCACAGATTGCGCGCATCGAACAACAACGAATGACTGTTTGATGATCACAGACAGCCCGCTCAAATCTCCCGCCGTCGCAAGGCCCGAGGACGTGGTGCGGAGTTTCCACGCGGCGTGGGCGCCGGGCGACCTGGATACCGCGATAAAGCTCTTGGCCGAGGGGGCGGTCTATAATCTTTACATCTCCGAAGATCTCCTGCCCGTCGGCGGCGAGACAATCGGCAGGGCGGCGATCGAAGCCGGTTTGCGGACGGTGCGGCAGCAGTTCGAATACTTGCTCTATCGACCGGGGAATCTGAGTGTCGACGGCAACGTCGTCCGGCACCAGGTCGAGTTCATGTACCGGCACCGGAAGAGCGGGGAGACGCTCACGGGTCGTTTCCGGATGGTCCTGCGCGTCGAGGATGGTCTCATCGTCAGCGCGGACGAGTACCACGACCGGGCAAAGGTCGAGGCCTTCCTGCGGCTGTTCGCTAGCTCCTAAGGCGCGTCAGCGCTTGGCAGCGCGGCGATGGTGCTTGGGGCGACGCAGCGGGTTGCGCGCTGCCTCCGGCTCGGCCATGGCCACCGTCTCGATGCGCGACTTCGGCACGAGGTGCACGACCTTGTAGCCACGCGCCTTGAGCTCGGCCAGCACCGTCGGGATGATCTTGGCGGTCTGCGGGTGGATATCGTGGAACAGCATGATGCCGCCGCCGGTCTTGTCGAGCGTGCCGAACACGTTCTTGAAGATCTTGTCCGGCTTCCGGTCGCGCCAATCGAATGAATCAACGTCGATGCCCATCACGGCGATATGGCGCGACGCGAGATAGTCGCGAACACGCTTGGGATCGCTCAGGTACGGAAAGCGGAAGAACGGCGCCACGCCTTCGGGAAGTGTCGCGTCGGCGACGTTGATGGCGCTTTCGATCTGCGCCTTGGCGCGATCGAGCGATACCGCGCCCATGTTGCGATGTGACCAGGTATGCGTACCGACGGTGTGCCCGGCGGCCTGCACTTCCTTGGCGATGTCGGGGAAGTTCTTGATCATCTGGCCCACGTTGAAGAACGTCGCCTTGGTGCACTGCTCGGCCAGCGCTGCCACGATCTCGCGCGTGAATACGGGATGCGGGCCGTCGTCGAAGGTGATCACGACCTCGCCCTTCTCGAGCAGCTTGGTCGGGGCATATTGCTCGCCGTACTCGCCGCCGGCGGTGGTGTCGACCTCGGCAACGCGAGAGACACCGAGCTTATCGGTGCAGTCGATGACGGGTTTGGCTTCGGGCTGCGTCTGGGCTGCGGCAGCCGCGGGTGGCGGCGCAGCTTCAGTGACGGCGTTGACGTTGTGAACGCTGGGCTCGGCCGAAGCGACCGCAGCCGGCATAAGCAAAGCAGCAACCAGCAGCAGCTTCTTCATGTCGTCGATCCCTTGGTTGCGGCCACCGCGGCGCTGAACGCGCGTGAAAATAGTCCGAGCGCTCAGCATCGTTCACCGCTCTTAATCCCCGGTGAAACCGGCTTGATCCGGATAAGGGGATCGTAGGCGTTCGAAGCAAGTCTACTAGAAGCGGGCGCGAGTCGAGGCCAGGAAAAACGCTGGCCTCGGCTGCTCTTGGCGGCGGGTGTTGCCGACTTGTCCGCCTTATTCGTCGTCAGGAATCACATCGACTTCATCGCTTTCTGGATTTCAGCGACGGTCATAGTCTTCTTGTGGGTGGCGATGGACCATGAGTGACCAAAGGGGTCGGTTACGATGCCGTAGCGGTCGCCCCAGAACATGTCAGCGACAGGCATGCGAACTGTGGCGCCAGCCTTCACGGCACGCTT
>CALRVN010000409.1:0-3422 GCA_943371625.1 Hyphomicrobium sp. CS1GBMeth3 | reverse complement strand
CGCGGCCGAGATAGCGGGTGTCGACGGGAAAGGCGCGACCCTCGCTGGCGATGACCGGTGCGTCGCCCAAGAGCTGCGCGACGCGGGCGCCGTCGAGCGTGGCGGACATCGGCAGGATACGGAGGTCGTCGCGCAAGCCGCGCTGGCTGTCGAGCGCGAGGGCGAGGCCGAGGTCGGCGTCGAGCGAGCGCTCGTGGAATTCGTCGAACAGAACCGCGCCGATGCCGGAGAGTTCGGGATCGTCGAGGATCATACGGGTGAAGATGCCCTCGGTGATGACCTCGATGCGCGTCCTGGGACCGGACTTCGACAGCATGCGCGTGCGCAGGCCGACGCGCTCGCCGAGTTGCTCCGACAAAGAGTGCGCCATGCGCTCGGCGGCGGCACGGGCGGCAATGCGGCGCGGCTCCAGCACCAGGATCTTGCGGCCCGCGAGCCATGCCTCGTCCATCAAGGCGAGTGGAACGCGCGTCGTCTTGCCGGCACCCGGCGGCGCGACCAGGACCGCCGAGGCGCGGGCGGTCAGCGCGGCGCGCAACTCGTCCAAGATAGCGTCGATGGGAAGCGGGACGGCGAACTTCATGCCGGGTGTATCCAGGAAGCGCCGCCGTTACGCAACCTCGGCATGGAAGATGCGCCGCCGCGCGCGTGGCCTAGTCGACGCAAATTTGCTAGCGGATAGTCCGGGGCGAGTGCGCACCCGGGGGATTTCGGCGATGACCGTGTTGCATGGGGCCTTGGGCCTGCTGGGCCTGCTAGGCGTTGCGTGGCTCCTGAGCGAGAACCGCTGGCAGATCCCGCTGCGCGTGGTGATCGGCGGCGTGGCGCTGCAAATCGCCCTGGCGCTGCTGTTCATCAAGTTCCCGCCGGCGACGAGCGTGTTCCTGGTGCTCAACGAGGGCGTCGCGGCGCTACAGAAGGCGACCGACGTCGGCACGGCGCTGGTGTTCGGCTACCTCGGCAGCGGCAAGCCGCCATTCGACGAGACGCATCCAGAGTCGAGCTTCATCCTCGCGTTTCGCGCGTTTCCGCTGGTGCTGGTGATCAGCGCCATCGCGTCGCTGCTGCTCTATTGGGGCGTGCTGCAGCGTATCGTCGGCGCGCTTGCGTTCGCGCTGCGGCGGACGCTCGGGGTCGGCGGTGCGCTGGCGCTCGGCGGGGCGGTGCACATCTTCGTCGGGATGGTCGAGGCGCCGCTGCTGGTGCGTCCCTATCTCAACCGCATGTCGCGGGGCGAGTTGTTCGCGCTGATGAGCTGCGGCATGGCGGGCATCGCCGGCACGATGATGGTGATCTATGCGGCGATCCTGGGTCCGGTCATTCCGGATGCGCTCGGGCACATTCTGATCGCGTCGATCATCAGCACGCCGGCGGCGCTGGCGGTCGCGGCGTTGATGGTGCCGTTCACGCCGGATGCGGAAGAGACGGGCGAGCTGTCGCTCGACGATCCGCCCGCCAGCTCGATGGAGGCGATCGTGCGCGGGACCATCGACGGCATCTCGATCGTCGCCACGATCATCGCCATGCTGATCGTTCTGGTGGCACTGGTGACGCTGGTCAACCTCGCGCTCGGTACCATTCCGCACGGCGGGGCGCCGATCACGCTGCAGCAGATTTTCTCGTATGCGTTCTGGCCGCTGCTGTGGCTGATCGGAATACCGGTGCAGGACCTCGGCGCCGCGTCGCTGCTGATGGGGACGAAGACGGTGCTGAACGAGTTCGTCGCTTATCTGAATCTGGCGCAGTTGCCGCCGGAAGCGTTGAGCGAGCGCTCGCGGCTGATGATGACCTACGCGCTGTGCGGGTTTGCGAACTTCGGCAGCCTCGGCATCCTGGTCGGCGGCATGACGGCGATGGCGCCGGAGCGCAAGCACGAGATCATATCGCTGGGGCCGCGCTCGATCATCTCGGGCAGTCTCGCGACGATGATGAGCGGCGCGGTGGTCGGGATGATCACCTGAGGCGCGTCGATCCCGACCCGCGCGCCACGAACTCTAGGCAGCGGCGGCGTGCTGCTGGCGTCCGGCGCGCAGGGAGTTCGTCCACCACACGAGGTCATCGAGCATCGGCTTGGCAGCCTCGGCCAAGTGCGGGTAATGCGCCATGGTCTTGCCCTCGCGCAGCATGCCGATCATCTCCATCAGGCCGATGTGAACGGCGGGCTTGAGGCTCGCCACGTGCTGCTCGGCGAGGATGTGCCGCAAGTGCTGGACGGCGCGCGCGCCGCCGACACCGCCGTAGCCGACGAAGGCCGCGGGCTTGCGTTGCATCTCGGGATAGAGGTGATCGAGGGCGTTCTTCAGGACGCCGGTGATGCTGTGATTGTATTCGGCGGTGACGAAGATGTAGCCGTCGAGGCTGGCCATTTTAGCGGCCCAGCGCTTAGCGACCGGGTTCTCGACCGGTGCGTAGACGAGGGGCAGCTTCTCCTCGAACAGCGGGATCGGATAGTCGCGCAGATCGACGACCTCGAACTCCGCATCGTGACGTTGACGGGCGATGTCGTAGATCCACTGCGTCGGCACGTCGCCGAAGCGACCCGGACGCGTCGTGCTCATGATGATGCCGATCTTGGGCTTGGAGGACATTGTGGCTCCGCTCGCTCGCTGATGTTGCCAGCGCGGAGATAGGCGCCGGCGCGAACCCGGCACAAGACGGCACTTTTGGAGAAGTAACTTACCGTCCGATAACTATTGGGAGCGGATCGGCCTCGGCGGCGGCATCGAATTGCTGGCGCGATTGGACGATTTCGTCCTTGTGGGCGACGACCCAGGCGCCGACGTGTTGCAATACGTCGCGGAGGGAGCGGCCGCGATCCGACAGCTCGTATTCGACGCGCGGCGGCACGGTTGCGTAAACGGTGCGGACGATTAGGCCATCGCGCTCCAGATGCCGCAGCGTCACGGTGAGCATGCGCTGCGAGATGCCTTCTATGGCCCGGTGCAGCTCGCCAAAGCGGAGGCGGCGGTCGCCCAGCGCGATCAGCAGCGGCCCGGTCCATCTGTCGCCGACGCGGGTGAGGATTTCGCCCACAATGGTGCAGTTCGCGGGGTCGTGATGTTCCTCGTCAGCCATCGCTTTCGTCCTACTGGCTTCGACCGGTAGCGTTAACCTAGGACGTCGCCGCCTAGGAGGCCAGACGCCCTGGTTAAGCGCCGTAGCGCTCGGTGCGTATCTCGCTCGCGGGGATGCCGGCTGCGATGGCGGCGTCGGCGGCTGCATTGGCGAAGGGGTTCGAGCCGCAGACGAATGTGTGCTTCGGCGCTGCCGGAAGCCGGGCCAGCGCATCGCGCACGATCGCCTCGTCGATGCGGCGGGCGTGATCGCCGGGACGGCGCGGCGTATCGCGCGTCAAGGCGAAGACGACGGAGAAGTTGCTGTCCTGCTTCTCCATGTCGAGCAGCTCGTCGCGGTAGAGCGCA
>CALRVN010000408.1:0-3423 GCA_943371625.1 Hyphomicrobium sp. CS1GBMeth3 | reverse complement strand
AGCGGCGTGTCGGTCTTCATACCGGTCGTGGTTTGCTCCGCCACGTAGCCGTTGACCGGCCCGGTGCCGCTCCCCGCCGCGCCGCGCGCCAGCGATGCCGCTTCAGGCTGAGGCTGCGGTGCACTCGTCGCCGCCGCTACTGGGGCGCTCGACTTCTTCGCTGTCTTCTTTTTCGCGGCGCTCTTCTTCGGCTGCGTCGAGGTTTCCACCGTCACCGCCGGCAGCGGCGTCGTCGCCGCGGGCCCGGGCGCTGCAGGAGCAGGCTCGGCGGCCTGAGCCCAGCTTGGCGAAGAGACAAAGCATCCCCCTGCCGCCAAAATGGCAGCAGCACACATACGCATACTCACGAGAGCCCCCCGGCCTACGTTACTCGAACAGACACTGCGGCCGCGCGAAGAGACCGACCGCAAACATCACGCTATCGCAGTCTCTCGTATATGTCGACTCCGAGAGTATGGATTAAGATTCACTGCGCAGCGCATGGCTGCATACGCTGTGCGAGCGACGTACCGTCGCCTCTCGCCTTGCGTGCAACTTGCACCAGCCGAGTTGCAGCGAGCGTGAAATGCGCAACCATTTGGGGCGCCAAGGACGTGCACGGCGCAATCAGCTGCGACACCATTGCACGCCGGCTTGCCGTGCTCACCGTCGCGCGGCGCGCGCCATCATCGCTGCACAGCGCGCGCCTCGCCCCTCGCGGCAATGAAAATGAAAACGGCGATGAGGATGAGCATCGGGTTGCCCATGAAGCCGAGGATGGCGAAGCCGACCGCCATCGCCTGACCGATACCCGCCGCGATCTGCGTCCCGCGCGCACGGCCGAGCCCCATCGCGAGCAGCGCACGCAGCACGCGTCCGCCGTCCATCGGAAACGCTGGAATGAGGTTGAAGACGAACAGCACGAGATTGGCGATCGCCACCTGCGCCAGAAAGCTCGACTGCACCGCACCGAGCGATATGTGCTCCAAGCTGAATCGCAGCCCGAGAGCAGTCATCAGCACCAGCGCGATCACGAGATTGACCGCCGGCCCGGCGAGCGCGACGACGATCTCCTGCGACGGCTTCTCGGGCATCCGCTCCAGCGCCGCCACGCCGCCGATCGGCAGCAGCGTCACGGTCGGCGTGCGAATGCCGTAACGGCGCGCCGCCCAGATGTGCCCGAACTCGTGCAGCACCACGCACGCGAACAGCACCAGGATGAACCCCACGCCCGCCAGCGCGGCATGCACGCCCCCGCGCGACCACTGCACCGCCGCGATCCACGCGATCAGCAGCAGGAACGTGTAGTGCATGCGGACAGCCGTGCCGCCCCAGGTGAAGAGTCTGACCGACCAGCCCACGCGCCAGCTCCGGGAAATATGCTTCCCGGCAATATAGGTACGGGAAGGCTGTTCCTGAAGCGCGGGCAGCCGCTGCCCGTGAGGAAGTCTGTGGCTAAGAAGAGAGCGTTAAGGCGCGAGCGTCACCGGCGGCGGCGCATCGCCCGGATCGCGGTCCACCTCGGCGACCTGATCGATCGACCCGTCGCGGCCGTAGATGTCTGGCCGGAACACGACTTCGCCGTCCCGCTCCGCCCACGCTGTGATGTATGTGAAGTACACCGGGATCGGCCGCGTCAGGTTCACGTCCACCGCCTGTCCGCCCTCGACGACCTGCTGCGCACGCCCCGGCTCGCCCCAGCCCGGCTCGTAGTGCGCGATCCAGTCGGCGAGATCGAACACGCCTTCCACACGCACGCACCCGGCGCTGAAAGCGCGCGAGCGCTGCGCAAAGAGCGGCTTCATCGGCGTGTCGTGCATATAGACGGTGTGCTCGTTCGGCATGTCGATGCGTACCAGGCCGAGCGCGTTCTGCGGCCCGGGATCCTGGCGGAACTTCAGCTTCTTGGCCTCAGCCGAATTCCAGTCGACCGTCTGCGGATCGACCTCGCGCGTGGCTGACGCATCGAACACGCGGATCTTCTCGTTCTGCAGGTAGTCCGGCTCCTTCAGCAGGCGCGGGATGAGATCGAGATGCGCGACGCTGTCCGGCACGCGCCAGTACGGGAAGAAATTGAGCGCGCGGATCGTCGCCTTCACCGACGGCGACTGCCGCTCCGTCCGCCCCACGATGACCCGATGGCGCTGCTGCACTTCATACCGCTGCACAGCCTCGAGTTGGAATGCCGGGACGTTCACCAGCACGTAGCGCTCTTCGGTCGGCGTCGCCATCAGCTCGAGGATGCGCCCGAGGTTGAGTCGCAGCTGGTTGATGCGCTCATCGACAGTCATGTTCAGCGCCGGATACGTCGAGCGCTCCACGCGTCCCGTCGGACGCAGGCCATGGCTGCGCTGGAAATGCTTCACCGCATTTCCGAGTTCTTCATCGAACGTATATGAATTGTAGTACTGCCCGCGCGGCTTCAGGTCCCCGCTCGCGATCAGCCTGCGCCGCAGGATCGGAACCCGGTCGTCGTCCTCGCCTTCGCGCATCATGCGCCCGGCCGGCACCATCGGCCAGCCGCCCTTCTGAGCGAGCTGCTGGTACCGCGCGATGGCATCTTCCATCGAGGCGATCATTTCGTCGGAGCGCATCGGCACCGCATCGGGCCGCAAATCGTCGAGCGGCTCAGCCTGACGCGCGGCGCGCTCGCGCTCACGATCTTCCTGGCGGCGGCCTGTGTAGTCTGGAGTACCGGAGCCGGTAAGGCTCTCCCACCAATTGGCCTGCGCCTGGGCGTGCGCCGGCGCTGTCAGCAGCATCACGCCGATCAGACCAGTCGCAGCACAGACTGCGAGGCCGCCGGCCGCCACATTCCGAGCACGGAGACGCGAAATGAACAGTCGCGCGCGTGCGCGAAATTCGAGCATGAACCCGTCCTAATTCCTGCCGGCCCGCGGCGGTTACACCGCTACGCTGGCCTCAACCCTCTGGCGGTGCGCGTATTTAGGATCTCGACGCCCTCGCCTCAATAGCCGATACGATATGGCCAAACCAAGACCATTGCGCGCTGATAATTGGTCACGGGACGGAAGTCCCCTGCCACCATGCGATTTCGTCGCACGCGCGCGCAAATTCACGTCACATCACGGTTGTGAAAAGTGATCCCAGCCGAGCTTGGGGAACGCGAGAGCCGCGCCGTCCGGCCCAATTGCCACAGCGCCGTGACATTCATTCGTCACTGCGCCGATGCACACGACGGGCAGGCCGGCAGCAGCCGCCAGCAGTTCGAATTCCTCCGAGGCTGCAACCGGCACCGTCGCGAGCACCTCATAATCCTCACCGCCGGCAAATAGCTCTTCGAGCCGTGCCTCTGCCGTCGCAACCACCGCGCGTGCCGGTGGCGACAGTGGCACCGCTGAGGCATCGATGCGGCCTCCGACGCCGGCGACGCGGCACAACCGATCGAGATCCTTCATCAGACCATCCGACACATCGATTGCC
>CALRVN010000407.1:0-3432 GCA_943371625.1 Hyphomicrobium sp. CS1GBMeth3 | reverse complement strand
ATGGCCGGGTGGGTCTTGAAGCGCTGGAACTCATCGTACGGAGATAGATAGGGGTTCTCGTAGTTGAGGTGCAGCACGAAGCCGACGGCAACGAGGTTGTCGCCGTAGTGATAGAGGAACGAGCCGCCGCCGGTGCGGTTGTCGAGCGGCCAGCCGAACGAGTGCTGCACGAGGCCGGACTGGTGCTTCTCAGGCGTGACCCGCCACAGTTCCTTCAACCCGATGCCGAACTTCTGCGCGTCTCGGCCCTCGGAGAGCTGGAACTGCTCGATCAGGCCTTTGGCGAGAGAGCCGCGGGCGCCCTCCGCGAAAAACGTGTACTTGCCGCGCAGCTCCATGCCGCGCACGAAGTTCTCGGTCGGCTGGCCGTCGCGACCAACGCCCATGTCGCCGGTGGCGATGCCGACAACGGCGCCGTTGTCGTCGTACAGCACTTCGCTGGCGGCAAAGCCGGGATAGACCTCGACGCCGAGTTCGGCCGCCTGCTCGCCAAGCCAGGTCACGAGCGCGCCGAGGCTGACGATGTAGTTGCCGTGATTGGTCATCAGCGGCGGCATGAAGATGTTCGGCAGCCGCAACGCTTTGGTCTGGGTGAGGAAATAAAAGCGGTCGTCGGTCACGGCCGTTTCGACCGGCGCGCCTTTCTCCTTCCAGTCCGGGATCAGCCGGTTGAGGCCGATGGGATCGATGACGGCGCCCGAAAGGATGTGCGCGCCGACCGCCGAGCCCTTCTCGACGACGACGACCGACACCTCGCGCCCCGCTTCGGCAGCCAACTGCTTGAGGCGGATCGCAGCGGCAAGACCGGCCGGGCCCGCGCCGACGATGACGACGTCGAACTCCATCGCCTCTCTGGGCGGCAATTCGGCTGGGGTTTCGGCCTCGGCCATGTTGGGTATCACCTCGCTGGCGGGGGAATTTCAAATACCTCTAAAGTGGTCGTAGGTCTCCAGAGGCACGAGCGTCAAGCGCCGCGGGGCCGCGGCAAAGCCTTGGACTGTTGGGCAAGTGCGCCCTGCTGTAGGGTGCGCGCCATGATCGAGGACGAGACGACGCGGAAAGCTGCGGGGCGCATCCTGGCCGGGTACGAGGCTATGGGCGTCGACGCGGCGCTGGCCGATGAGAGCATCGACTGGCTGGCACGCGGCGAAGCTGCTCCTGGAGCTGGATTTTCGCTGTCGGGGTTGCCTCCGGCCACGCCGTCGGCTGTACCCCAAACGAGAACCGCTCCTCCGGCTGCCGCCGCGCGTCCTCCTGCTCCCGCGGCACGCGCTCCACTCAACACCGGCACTCCGCAGCGGCAAGCGCCGCCTGCCTCAACTGCGGCACCGGCGCGTCAGTTTACGGCGCGCGCGCCAGCCACGACCGAGCCGGCGCTCGATCTTACCCGCGTGCGGAGCCTTGCCGAACTCAAGGCCCGGCTCGACGGGTTCGACGGCTGCGGGCTCAAGGCTACGGCGAAGAACCTCTGCCTCTACCGAGGCGCGGAGCAGGCCTCGCTGATGATCGTCGGCGAGGCGCCTGGACGCGAGGAGGACCTGGAAGGCAAGCCGTTCGTCGGCCGCGCCGGGCAACTGCTCGACAAGATGCTCGCTTCGATCGGCATGGACGAAACGAGCGTGCACATCACCAATATCGTCTACTGGCGACCGCCGGGAAATCGGACGCCGACGCCGCAAGAGGCGCTGGCGTGCCGGCCGTTCCTGGAGAGGCAGATGGCGCTGGTCAAACCGAAGGTCGTGCTGGCGCTCGGCGGAGCGGCGGCGAAACACCTATTCGACGTCGCCGACGGGATCATGCGCATTCGCGGTAAGTGGCGCGACATCGAGATGGGCGGCCACCAGGCGAAGGCGATGGCCAGCCTGCATCCGGCCTACCTCTTGCGGACGCCGGCGGCAAAGGGCATGGCATGGCGCGACTTGCTGGCCGTCAATGCGGCGCTGAAATGACGAAGAACCGGACATGGCAAAGATCGACGAGAGCTTCGAGTTCAAGCCGTTGCGTATTGCGACGCTGACGATCTCGGATACGCGCGAAAAGGCGACGGACAAGTCGGGCGACGTGCTGGAGGCGATGATCGCCGAGGCAGGTCACACGCTGGCGAAACGTGAGATCGTAACTGACGACCTGGCGCAGATCCGAACCAAGGTGGAAAGCTGGGTTGCAGATCCCGGCATCGAGGTGGTGATCACCACGGGCGGCACGGGCTTCACAGGACGCGACGTCACGCCGGAGGCGATCAAGCCGCTGTTCGAAAAAGAGATCGAAGGGTTCTCGGTGATCTTCCACATGCTCTCGTACAAGAGCGTGGAGACGTCGACGATCCAGTCGCGCGCGTGCGGCGGAACGGCGAACGGGACTTATATTTTCTGCCTGCCGGGCTCGCCCGGAGCCTGCAAGGATGCCTGGAACGGCATCCTGAAGTGGCAGTTCGACAGCCGCCACCGCCCCTGCAATCTGGTCGACATCCTGCCGCGCCTCAAGGAAGGGCGCGGCTGAGAGCTGTTCGCTTGCTATCGCTTGATTAGGCGCGATCGCGCTCGACGGCGGCCATCTCCAACGTCGCATTGGCGCTGTCGAAGACAGCGGTGGCAACCTGGCCGCTTACGACGAGCACCAGACCGAACAGTGCGGCCGGCACGCCGAGCATGACGCCGAACGGGGCGCCGAGCAGGCCGATGGCGGACAGTTCGGCCACGAGGCCGGCGATGCCGGCGGTGACGGCGAAGATGCCGGTGAGCAGGGTCAGCATGCCGACGCCGCTGAGGGCGTGAGCAAAGAGTTTGCTGAAGCGGAAGCGCTCGGCGAAGGGCGCGGACTGGTCGGCTTGAGCGTGCTGGCGCGAGATGATCTGCGGCATGCCGGCGGGACCGGAGGACGCCTGCTGGTCAGCGGCGTAGCTGCTCTGCGACGGCGGCTGGACGCCTACGTTTTGACCGCCGGCGACGTTGTAGACGCGCTGGCCACTGGTCGGCGGTGGCGTGGCCTGCTGCTGGCTCTGCTGCGGCGGGGCGCCGGCGGGGGTGGCGCCTTCGCGGGCGCGGGCTACGCGGGCCTCGCCCCAGCGCCATTCAGCGATGCGGAACAGACCCTCGCGCGCTTCCTGCGCTTCTGGGGCACTGCCATGCTGCTCGACGAGATGACGATAGAATTGGAGGGCATAATCCATCTTGCCCTCGGCCTCGGCCCGACGTGCGGCCTGAAGCACCTGAACTGGCGTAAACTGCACCGACGTCTGCACCATCACGCGACCCCCTAATGCTCACACTCGAGCGGTGCAAGACTACCACTGTCAACCGCGGATGTCCGCATAGACGCTGCGGAGAACGCGGCAAACCACAAACTTTCCTAACGACGGAGCCCGACAGTTTGTCGCGCCCCGGTATTGAACGCCGGACTATTACTCGGGCGCGCCAATGCGCTCGATGTGCA
>CALRVN010000406.1:0-3441 GCA_943371625.1 Hyphomicrobium sp. CS1GBMeth3 | reverse complement strand
GATTTCGCGCACCTGGCGCGAAGACAGGTCCTCAACGATATGCTGGTGGGACACGACGATCTGCGTGACGCCGACCGGCTTGCCGTTCTCGTAGCGCACCGTGACCTGGCTCTTGGAGTCCGGACCGAGATTGGCCGCATCGCCGATCTTGCTCTTGCGCGCGTGGGCCAGGTTCTCGAGGATCTTGTGGCTGTAGTAGATGGGCGCCGGCATCAGCTCGGGCGTCTCGCTGCACGCGTAGCCGAACATGATTCCCTGATCGCCCGCGCCTTCCTCTTTGTTGGTCGGCTGCTTGGCGTCGACGCCGGCGGCAATATCGGCCGACTGCCCGTGCAGGAGCACCTCGATGTTGCAGTTGGCCCAATGGAAGCCGTCCTGCTCGTAACCGATGTCCTTGATGGCCTTGCGGGCCACGTCCTGGATCATTTCGACAGTCACGGACTTCGGCGTATTCGAGTATTCGCCTGCGATCACGACGCGCTGCGTGGTGGCGAGGGTCTCGCAGGCGGCGCGGATCGCCCAAGGGTCGAGGCCTGCACCGAGGCTCTCGCGATAGAACGCATCCACAACCTCGTCCGAGATCCGGTCACAGACCTTGTCGGGGTGGCCTTCGGAAACGGATTCGCTCGTGAAGAGGTAGGATTTGCGTGCCACTCGGATTCCCCGGCTTTCGGCGTTCATTGGAAAAGCGCCGGTTTGTCTCAAGCTTTGCACACGGGGTCAAGGACGCCCGCAACCGCGGGCGCACGATCGGTCGCTCTGCCGCGGGCTGCGGCCGAGTGCTTTGCCTACCGTTGAATTTGCTTATTCGCTCGCGGGCTGCTCGCCGGCAAAGGCGCGGACCAGGTCGACGATGGACCGCCGGACGCGCGGATCGGTGACCCGGGCGAACGCCTTATTGAGCTCTAGGCCCTCGCGGCTCCCGAGAAATTCCGCGGCATAGCTCTCAGCCGGGCGCTCCCCGAAGCCGGCAGCACCACCCGATCCGACACTGAGCTCTTCGTAGAAAAACTGCACCGGAACGCTGAGGACTTGCGACAGATCGAACAGGCGGCTCGCGCCGATCCGATTGATGCCCTTCTCGTACTTCTGGATCTGCTGGAACGTCAGGCCGAGATGCTCGCCGAGCTTTTCCTGGCTCATACCCAGCAGCATGCGGCGTAGCCGCACACGCCCACCGACATGGACATCGACGGGATTGGCTTTTCTGGAACCGTTACTGACGCGCTCTTCGATCTCGACTTCGTTATCTTGCGAAGCGTTTTCTTTAGGCATGCCGCTTACCTTAATCCCGCCGACGATTGTTCTGCACGTTTTGCTTGCGGGTCGCCACCCTTCCGGGGCTGTCAAGGTGACCACCGACCGGCGCGAGCAGCTCGATTCCAGATTTATGACGACCGATGATGTTCAGAACAACCGCCAAATTGTCTCTACGCGCCCGAATGCCTGCTCAGCACAACTGCTGCGCCGAGAAAGACAAACGCAAGTGCTACGAAAGTACAGTCACCGAGCTTAGCGTAAACAGGTGGCGCGACCGCGATGGGGATTCCACTATCGAGCACGCCACGGGCGTTAAGCACGAGCATCCCTACCACGCGGCCATATCCGTCGATGACAGCGGACACCCCGTTGTTGGCAGCGCGAACGATCGGTAGCCCTTCCTCCACAGCACGCACGCGCGTTTGATGAAAGTGCTGCCAGGGACCAGTCGTGTCACCGAACCACCCATCGTTGGTGATGTTGATAAGCAGCCCCGGCCGTTTGTCGCCCTGCACCACGGCCGCCGGAAAGATCGCCTCGTAGCAGATCAATCCACCAACGGGCGGGAGACCGGGGATATCCAGCAATGGACGCGGAGACGGACCGCTCGAAAACCCGCCGCGCCAACGTGAGAGCTGCTCCAGCCCGATGCTCTCGAGGAAGCCTTGCATCGGCAGATACTCGCCGAACGGCACAAGATGGATCTTGTCGTACGTGTACTGCAGGTTGCCTGAGTCACCGAACACAAGCAGACTGTTGTAGCCTTCGCGCGTCTGTCCGGGGTTCTGGGCGCCCGAATGTTTGAGTCTCAGCGCCCCCGCGAGGAGCTGCGTCCCGTTCGGTAGTAGTCCGCCGATGGCCGCGAGCGCTTCCGGATACTCGAGCGGCAGGAACGGCATCGACGCCTCCGCCCAGATGAGATGCGTAATGCCGCGAAGATCATCCTCTTTGCCCGACGCGTTGTGCCTCGACAGCGAAAGATGCTCGTCGAAGATTGCGCGCTGCTTCTCCGGCCGCCACTTCTCGCGCTGTGGAATGCTCGGCTGCACGATCCGCACCTTGACGCCATCGAGCATCGGCGATGGCCCGCCCGACAATCTCCACGCGCCCAGCGCATAGAGTGTTACCAGCGGTACGACCGCCAGCAGTAGTGCGTTACACAGCGCACCGACGCGTGCGTCGGACTTTGCTTCGGCGAGAAGCACCAGCGGACCGGCAAAAATCGCAACGCAGAGCAGCGTCAATCCGTAGATGCCGAGCACCGAAGCCGACTGCATCAGCGGCAGCGGCGACGTCAGCGCGTAGCCGAGCACGTTCCACGGAAAGCCCGTGAAGATGTGCCCGCGCAGCCATTCGGCCACCGATAGCGTGACCGCAAGCATCAAAACGCGGGCGATGCCCGGCCACCAGAACAGCCGCGCGACGCCCGTCGCCGCGGCGGTGAATAGCGCCAGCCCCGCCGGCATCGTCAGTACGGCGAACGGCATCAGCCAAGCGAACTTGTCCGCCTCGACGAGGAACGCTTCTCCGATCCAGAACAAGCCAAATAGGAAATAGCCGAAGCCGAACCACCAGCCGACGCGCGCAGCGCTGAAGAAACTCGGACGCCGCGTGGCGCCCGCCGAGGCATCGATGAGCCAGACGAGGATGGGCAGCGTGAGAAACAGCACCGGCGATAGGAAAAACGGCGCCATTGCGAGTGCAGAGAACGAGCCTGCCCCGAACGCAGCCAGCGCACGCCGCCAGCCGGACACCTGCCGGAACCACTCGGATGTCCGTCCGAGTGCCGCGGCAACACGTGATGCAATCGCCGCTGAAGCATGCCTCGGCTGCGCCGATGATCCTGGCGCCGCGGTCACGCCTTGCTCGCGTCGATCTCCGGCGTCTCGATCACGCGCGGACGATGGATTTTCACCTTCTTGAGACGGCGGGCATCGGCATCGAGCACCTCGAGCTCGATGCCGCTCGGATGGCGCACCAGCTCGCCGCGCACCGGCACACGGCCGAGCAGCGAGAACATCAGACCGCCGAGAGTATCGATGTCCTCTTCCTCTTCCGGCTTGAGCAGCTTGAGGCCGAGATGATCCTCGAGCTGCTTCACCGGCGTACGCGCCGACGCAATCAGCCCGAGCTTGGGATCATCGACGATGTAGGCCGCCTCGGTGATGTCGTGCTCGTCCT
>CALRVN010000405.1:0-3450 GCA_943371625.1 Hyphomicrobium sp. CS1GBMeth3 | reverse complement strand
GCCGCACTCGACCGTGATCGTCCGGTTGATGAAATCGGTGTCGAGCACGCGGTTCATGCGCGACGTGCCGATGACGATGGAATCGGCCGTCGGCAGCGCGCCGCCGCACAGCGATGTTCCGGCCCCGCGCGGCACCACCTTGACGCCGTTCTGGCTGCAATATTTGAGGACCTTGGAAACCTCCTCGGTCGTCCGCGGCAGCACGACGGCGAGCGGCGCCTGTCGATATGCTGTCAGCGCGTCCGCTTCGAACGCACGCCGGCCTTCCTCCTCGGAGATGACGCCACCGGCGCCGAGCAGCGCCTCGAGATCCTTGATGATGGCATCGCTCCGGTCGAGCACGGTCCGGTCGGGTTCCGGCATCCTCGACAGCGTCATGCGACTCTCCGGCTCGCGACTTCCAGTAGCAGCTGCTGACCCAAGATTTGAGTATCGCAGCTCGATCGACTGCTGGCATACTGTAAGGATTGGGCGACAGTACAGCCCTTAGGCCGTTTGGCCGACACCTTATTGCTGCCGACGATCATATTCTAATTTCTGTTTGGCCGCCCGATGGCGTGGTCTCAGACCAGATCGCCTTCAAACCGGGGGACAAGTGTCTACCATTGGTGATTTAGAGATATTCGCACGCGTCGCCCGCACCGGCAACATGTCCGCCGCAGGCCGCGAAATGGGGCTTTCGCCCGCCGTCGTGTCCAAGCGCATCGCGCTGCTCGAGGAGCGGCTGGGCGCGCGCCTGTTCCAGCGCACCACGCGGCAGCTCACGTTGACGGAAACCGGCGCCGGCTATTTCAAGCGGGTGACCAGCATCCTCGACCTGTGCGAGGAGGCGGAGGACTTCATCAGCCGCCGCAACACTGTTCCGCGCGGGGTCCTGAAGGTCAGCTTGCCGACGTCGTTCGGCCGCCTGCACGTCGCGCCGCACATCCACGCATTTCTGGCGCGCTACCCCGAGATCCAGCTCGATGTCCACGTCGGCGACGCCTACGTCGACCTCGTCCGCGAGGGGTTCGATCTCGCGATCCGCATTGGCGAGCTGAAGGACTCGTCGCTGGTGGCGCGCCGCATCGCCCCCGACACGCGGCTGATCTGCGCTTCTCCCGCCTACCTCGAGCAGCACGGCGTGCCGCACACACTCGCCGACCTCGATGCCCACGACTGCGTGTTCGTGAATACGTCCGAAGTCTGGCGGCTCGACGGCCCTGAGGGCGAGGTGACGTTTCGCCCGCGCGGCAATGTCCGCTGCGATTCGAGCGACTTCGTTCGCAGCCTCGTGCTGTCGGGGATCGGCGTCGGCGTCCTATCGACTTGGGAGGTTGGCGATGCATTGGCCGATGGCCGCCTGCGCGTCCTTCTGCCCGGCTACCGTGGCGCCGCGACGAGGGGCGTGCACGCGGTCTATCCGAGCCGGGAGTTCATGCCGGCGAAGGCCGACGTCCTGATCGAGTTTCTCGCCAAGCTCTACGGACCCAAGCCCTATTGGGAGACCGACCTAAACCTCGACAAGCTCGCACCCGCTCGGCCGGCGGGCCGGGCGCCAATGGCGCTCGGCAAGCGCGACGGGAGCGCACGCGCTGCACGTTGAGGTTCCGGCCCCGGGGGAGAGTCTGGGGCGCCGGACCGCCTTCATCTCCCGGCCGCCGATTTGCCGCCTGCGGCGGCCGAGAGTTGGACGTACGATGGACGAACCGGGTGTTGCGTTCATCGGATATACGGGATAACTCGCCGCACCATGAGCAAACAGAAGAACGACGCGCGGCCGAAGCCGCGCCTGCCGCGCGGACAGCGCGACATCGAGCCGGCGGAGCTGCGCCAGCAGCAGGACATGCTGGCGAAGATCCGCACCGTCTACGAGCGCTATGGATTCGAACCGCTGGAAACACCGGTGTTCGAATACACGGACGCGCTCGGCAAGTTCCTGCCAGACCAGGACCGCCCCAACGAGGGCGTGTTCTCGCTGCAGGACGACGACGAGCAATGGATGAGCCTGCGTTATGACCTGACGGCGCCGCTTGCCCGCTATGTCGCGCTGCACTTCCAGTTCATCGCCAAGCCGTTCCGGCGCTATGCGAACGGCTATGTGTTCCGGAATGAGAAGCCGGGACCGGGGCGCTTCCGCCAGTTCATGCAGTTCGACGCCGACACGGTGGGCGCGGAGAGCGTCGCCGCGGACGCGGAGATGTGCATGCTCGCGGCCGACACGCTGGAAGCGCTCGGCATACGGCGCGGCGACTACGTGATCAAGGTCAACAACCGCAAAGTGATCGATGCAGTGATGACGAAGATCGGCATCGGCGGCGACGAGAACGCGGGCAAGCGGCTGACCGTGCTGCGCGCCATCGACAAGTTCGACCGCCTGGGCGCCGCGGGTGTGCGCGAGCTGCTCGGACCGGGCCGCAAGGACGAGAGCGGAGACTTCACTAAGGGCGCCGGGCTCGACAGCGCGGGCATCGAGGCGATCCTTGCCTTTACCGCTTCGCAGAGCGGCAGCAACGAGGACGTCATCTCGCGGCTGCGCTCGATCGTCGAGTCGGAGGGCATCGCCGAGCTGGAGGAGATCGCGCAGCTCGTCGCGTCGGCAGGCTACGGCGCCGACCAGATCCGCATCGACCCGTCGGTGATCCGCGGGCTGGAGTACTACACCGGACCGGTGTTCGAGGCGGAGCTGACGTTCGAGGTGAAGGACGAGAAGGGCAACCCCGTCCGCTTCGGCTCGATCGGCGGTGGCGGCCGCTACGACGATCTCGTGGCGCGCTTCACCGGGCAGAAGGTGCCGGCGACGGGCTTCTCGATCGGCGTTTCGCGGCTGCAGGCGGCTCTCGCCTCGCTCAACAAGGACAAGGCGCCCGTTGCGGACGGCCCGGTCATAGTCACGGTGATGGAGAAGGAGCGCACCGCCGAGTACCAGAAGATGGTGCAGGAACTGCGCGCGGCCGGCATCCGCGCCGAGTTGTATCTCGGCAATCCGAAGAAGTTCGGGAAGCAGCTGGAATACGCCGACAAACGCAACTCGCCGTGCGTCGTGATCCAGGGCTCGGACGAGCTGGCTGCTGGGCAGGTGACGCTGAAGGATCTGGTCGAGGGCGCCAAGGCGGCTGAGGCGATCAAAGATCACGAGGAGTGGAAAGAGCAGCGGCCGGCGCAGGTGACGGTCGCGGTTGCTGATCTCGTCGCCGAGGTGAAGAAGATCATCGCCCGGCATCGGGTTTAAAGGTCCCCTCTCCCCGCTTGCGGGGGGAGGGTTAGGGAGGGCAGCCACACCCGCCGACCCAAGCAAACTAATCCCCGCCCTTCCACCCACCCCCATACTCCCCCCACTCCTGTCCGTCTGGGACGCAACAGCTGAGCGGCAAAAGCGGGACAGGGGTGGTGCCTGGTTGAGGCAGACGCCGATCCGTCTGGCGGCTGACGCGAGGAGTAGCTCCCTCAGATATCGGGGCCATCGATCGG
>CALRVN010000404.1:0-3455 GCA_943371625.1 Hyphomicrobium sp. CS1GBMeth3 | reverse complement strand
TCGGACGAAAAGTTGCCGCCGAACGGACTGGGTCCAGCAAACGCCTGCAGGCCTTCGAGCTTGATCGCCTGCCGCGCCAGGATGGGCGCCACGCCGATCGAAAGGCCGGGAGCGAGCGTCTTTGCGAACGCAACCGACAGGAACGCTTGCTCCAGATCGACGCCGAGCCGCCCCGACGAGCCGAAACCAGCGAAGACGTTGTCCGGATACGCGGTGTTCATGCCGCCGTTGCCGTAGACCGTGACGCCGATCACATCGACGAACGGCAGCCCGTGATTGCGATAAGTGAAGGCGAGATTGGGCACCGGAAAGTATTCGTCCTTGCTGTCGAAGTCGCCGGCACCAGGCCCCGTTATGCTGTAGGAGCGCGATGGACTGAACAGCGTGCCCGAGATCGTCAGCTCGGTCGGCGCATGCACCAGGCCGGCCGGATTGAGCGCCGCCGCCGTAGCGTCGCGGCTGTCGGCAGCGCCGGCCCCGCCCAGTGCTTTCTGCCGCGCGCCATATCCGGATTGGAAGTATCCGTCCGTCGCCTCGGCCGGTGGCGCGATCGCCTGCACGGCAATGATCGACGCACCCAGCAGCAAGCCGCGGCCAGCGGCCGCGAAGGAAAGGCTCTTACTCATGACTGGTACCCCCCGGTACGCACTCCACACCCAGGGGCGTTCTAGGCGGCCGGTCGGCCCGCGCGAACCAATAAGAACAGCAATCTATATACCTGACTTGCGTCAAGCCAACGGACGGGCGCGCGACATTCACCGCGCACGCCCGCCCTTCGTCCCGCTGCAAAAACGATTGTGCCGCCGCGGCTTCAGGCGACGTTAAGCGCCCTGCCGACTTCCGCGATCGTCGCCTTCTCGTTATCGGTGACCTGCTTGCCGCCGAAGCCGAGAACGCCACCCTCGGATGCAGACTCCGCCACCTGGTCAGCAACGTTCTTCAACCAGCTCTTGAACGCGGCCGCCTCGTTCGGCGCCTTCGCGTCGAGGATCTTCCCTGCCTGAGTGAGCTTCGCGATGACGGCTGCTTTTATCTCCGCCGGCGACTTCCCGGAGAGGCCCTCTTTGATCTCGTCCCGCGCAGTAGTGCGACCTTCCGAAGTCTCCATGTCGGTGAGAAGCGCCTTCATCAGCGGACTCGCCTTCGCGTCCTTGCCGGCGGCGATCAACGCGTTGGCGCTCGCCATGCTCTCCTTCAGCATGCCCCAGATGCCGCTCGGCTCGGCCATCGTGACGGCAAGTCCGGCAAGCATGGGACTGCTCAGCACCAGCTTCCATTCCTGAGGCGTGAAACTCGATTTGTCAGCCATGGCGTCCTCTCATGATTGGCGCGCTCCTGCGCGCTTGCATGGCCGCCGCGTCACGTACGGGCTGCGGCCAGGGCCAGCGGTCTACTGCTCCGATCGATGCCAGGGATGAAACTTCACCGCGCAAAATCGCGCCAAGTTTTACGCGCGCCCGCGCCGATCGGTGGTCGCGCAAAAGAGCGAGTCAGTCGCCCGCAAGGCGTCTGCCCCGCTATTTTCGCATGACTGCCATAACCTCCCGATCCATTGCGGAAAAATCCGATTTCGCAGATGCACACTGACTTAGATCGTTTGCGAGCGGAGCGCATGGGCAAGCCCGAATTCATTGGCAAGAAGTCAAAAGCCGCCGGCGGCTGGGGGGCTCTCAAGAGCTGCGGCAAGAAGCTCCTGGCAAGTGGCGCCCCGCTCATCGGCGCCGCCGCCATGCTCAAGGCAAACCAGCCCGACGGCTTCGACTGCCCCGGCTGCGCTTGGGGCGACCCCGAGCACGGCTCCTCGTTCGAGTTCTGCGAGAACGGCGTTAAGGCAGTGGCCTGGGAGGCGACCGACAAGCGCGTTCCCCCGCAGTTCTTCGCCCACCGCACCGTCACCGAACTGCGCGGCTGGACCGACTACGAGCTCGAGCGCCAGGGTCGCCTCACGAACCCCATGCGCTATGACGCCGCAACCGACACTTACGTCCAGGTCACCTGGGACGACGCATTCGCTGAAATCGGCTCCATCCTGAAGTCGCTCGACAGCCCCGACCGCGCCGAGTTCTACACGTCCGGCCGCGCCTCCAACGAAGCAGCCTACCTCTACCAGCTCTTCGTCCGCCTCTACGGCACCAACAATTTCCCCGACTGCTCGAACCTGTGTCACGAGGCGAGCGGCGTCGCGCTCGACGAGGCCATCGGCATCGGCAAGGGCACGGTGGTGCTCGAAGACTTCGAGAAGGCCGATGCCATCTTCGTCATCGGCCAGAACCCCGGCACCAACCATCCGCGCATGCTCGGCGACCTGCGTCGCGCGGCATTGCGTGGCGCCAAGGTCGCCGTGTTCAATCCGGTGCGCGAGAAGGGCCTCGAGCGCTTCGCCGATCCGCAGGACAAGCTCGAGATGCTGACCGGCGGCTCGACGGCAATCGCCAGCGAGTATTATCAGGTCAACGTCGGCGGCGACATGGCGGCTGTCCGCGGCATGTCCAAGGCCGTCTTCCAGGCCGATGATGCAGCACTCGCCGCGGGCCGGCCTTCGGTGCTCGACCACGGCTTCCTGCGCCAGCACACGGTCGGCCTTGCCGCCTACCGCGCCGCCGTCGAAGCGACCCCCTGGAAGCAGATCGAGCATCAGTCAGGACTGACGCGCGCCCAGCTCAAGCATCTGGCGCAGATCTACATCCAATCCGAGCGTACCATCTGCACCTGGGCGATGGGCGTGACGCAGCACCGCCACTCGGTTGCGACCATCCGTGAAATCTCGAACTTCATGTTCCTGCGCGGCAACGTCGGCCGCCCTGGGACCGGCCTCTGCCCTGTTCGTGGACATTCGAACGTGCAGGGCGACCGCACCGTCGGCATCAACGAGAAGCCGCCGGTAGCATTCCTCGACGCCCTCGAGAAAGAACTCGGCGTTCCGATGCCCCGCCGTCACGGCCACAACGTGCTCGCCGCCATCGGCGCCATGCTCGACGGCTCGGCCAAGGCATTCATCGGCCTCGGCGGCAACTTCGCCCGCGCCACGCCCGACAGCGCCCTCATCGCCGATGCGATGCGTCGCCAGAAGCTGACCGTCAACATCGCCACCAAGCTCAACCACTCGCACCTGCTGCCGGGCGAGGTGAGCTACATTCTCCCATGTCTCGGCCGGACTGAGATCGATCGCAACGCCAAGGGCATCGCGCAGATCGTCACCGTCGAAGATTCCATGAGCATGGTCCACGGTTCCGGCGGCATCAACCGCCCGGCCTCACCTGAGCTGCGCTCCGAGGTCGGCATCATTGCCGGCATCGCCGCCGCAACGGTTGGCTCCGAGGTCGTCAACTGGGCGAAGCTGGGACAGAACTACGACGGCATCCGCGATCTGATCGCGCGCACCATCCCCGGCTTCCACGGCTACAACGAGCGCGTACGCAAGCCCCGCGGCTTCCGCCTGTATAACGCCGTCGAGC
>CALRVN010000403.1:0-3492 GCA_943371625.1 Hyphomicrobium sp. CS1GBMeth3 | reverse complement strand
CAAGCGTGGTGCGTTGAGGTCGATGACGACTGGCGCGGTGCAATGGATGCTGATGCCGCAGTGCGGTTGCTGGGAGAGAAGCCGCAGACGGTGCTGCTCACCATCGGGCGCAGCGAGGTCGCGGTGTTCCGGAGCGCGCCACAGCATCGCTACGTCGTGCGTGCTGTCGATGCACCCAACCCGGAAGACTTGCCTCCACGCGCCGAGGTGATCCTGCAGCGCGGACCGTTTGTCCTCGACGATGAGCTGGCGCTGATGCGCCGCGAAGGTGTCGGCGTGGTGGTGAGCAAGAACTCGGGCGGCGATGCCGCTTACGCCAAAATCGTCGCCGCGCGGCAGCTGGGCATTCCCGTCATCATGATCGACAGGCCGCAGCTGACCGCGGCCATCGAATGCAGCGACGTCGGTGCGGCGATCAAATGGCTCGATGTGGTTCTGCTGCGTGTTCATGGCGAGAAGCCTTCCGCGCGCGGCGTGTAGACAAGAGGAGGCGCGGCTTTGCGCGGGATCACACGAGTCGCACTCGATCCCACGATGACGAGCGTGCGCATGTCGGCGGCTTGTGACGCCGCATGGGCCAAGGTGGTGACGTTCACCACGGCTTCGGGCGTGCCGGCGGCGCGAACGAAGACGACGACGGTTTCGCCGGCTTTCCACCGCTGCAATAGCTCGAAGGCGCGCTGCAGCTGGTGCGGTCGCGACCGCGATGCCGGATTGTAAACGGCGATGACGAAGTCACCCAACGCTGCGGCGTTGAGCCGGCGCTCGATGGTCGCCCACGATTTCAAGTTGTCGGACAGCGAGATGGCGCAGAAGTCGGCGCCGAGGGGCGCACCGGACTGCGCGGCGGCGGCGAGCATTGCCGTGACGCCGGGCTCGACGCGGACATCGAGTGCGCGCCATACGTGATCGCCGGTTTCCATCGCCTCGAATACGGCGGCGGCCATAGCGAATACGCCGGGATCGCCGCTCGACACGACGACGACCCGCTTGCCTTCCGATGCCAGGCCGAGCGCATGGCGCGCTCGCTCGACCTCGACGCGATTGTCGGATGCGTGGCGATGCTGCCCGTCGATGACCGGAACGCGCGCAAGGTAGGTGTCGTAGCCGATGAGGTCCGTCGCTTTTTGGATGGCATCGGTCACGGCGGGCGTTGTCAGCTCAGGCGTGCCCGGCCCAAGGCCAACGATGGTTATGCTGCCGGTCATAGACGCCTCCCTTGGCCGGGAATGAGCACGATGGCGAAATACGGAACGGCGTCGTCGCCGCGATCGCGCAACGGCATGATGCGCTCCTCGGTCATCGTGCCGCGCTCGACATAGATCGCGCGCTCCAGCAGTCCACCGGTTTCGCTGGCGCGGCGCACTTTCGCGAAGTTGCGGCCGACCTTCATGATGACGCACGCGTCCGCGTCGCTGAGGCGGGCGACGAGTTTCGCTTCGGGCAGGGTGCCGGGCATGACTGTCAGCACGTCGTCGCCCCAGGTGATAGGTGCGTTCGCGCGCGTCCAGCAGCCGGACATGCCGGTGACGCCGGGGACGACCTCGATGGGGAACGACTGCTCGAGCCGGCGCCACATGTGCATGAACGAGCCGTAGAAGAACGGGTCACCCTCGGCGAGCAGTCCGACGGATCGTCCATTGTCCAGCTCGCGGGAGAGCGCGTCGGCGCTGGTGCGGTAGAAGTCAGCGATGGCGCGCTGGTATGCGGGGTCGGCAGACGGGATTTCGTCGGTAACGGGGTACTCGAGGCGCAGCTGGCGTTGACGGTCGGTCAACAGCGGACCGACTACGCGGCGGGCGTTGCCTTCGTGGCCGCGCTTGGCGAAGTAGGCGATGACGTCGACGGAGGAGACGAGGCCGGCAGCGCGCAGGGTGACGTAGCGCAGATCGCCGGGGCCGACGCCGATGCCGTAGAGCGTGCCGCTGTTGGCGCCGCCGGCGATGGTTTCGAGTGTCGTCATTCCTGGTCACTCGCCAGCGCGTTGACCGCGGCTGCGGCGATGGCGCTGCCGCCCTTGCGGCCGCGCACGATCAGGTATGGTGCTGCTCCACTCGCAGCGAGCGCCTCCTTCGACTCGGCGGCGCCGACGAAGCCGACAGGGACACCGATGATGGCAGCGGGAGGAGGCGCGCCGCGGGCGATCATATCGAGAAGGTGGAATAGCGCGGTCGGCGCGTTGCCGATGGCGACAACGGCGCCGGCAAGGTGCGGCCGCCAAAACTCGACCGCGGCGGCGGAGCGGGTGGTGCCCAGCGACTGCGCCAACGCAGGGACGCGTTCGTCAGACAGCGCGCAGATGACATCGTTTTTCGCCGGCAGGCGTGCGCGGGTCACGCCGTGCGCAACCATCTGAGCGTCGCACATGATCGGTGCCCCCGCGCGCAGTGCCTGCGCGGCGGCGTCGGCGAAGCCGGGTGACTGCTCGATGTCGCGGGCGATCTCGACCATGCCGGAGGCGTGAATGATGCGCACGGCGACCTTCTCGGCGCGGCCGCTGAAACGCGAGAGGTCGGCCTCGGCGCGGATGATCGCAAACGAGTGGCGGTAGATTTCCGCTCCATCGCGCAGATAGTCGTGGGACGAACGCATGCGCGGTTACCTCAGGTGGACTTCAGCAACAGCGGGAGCGAAGCGAGTTCGTCGCGGCTGACGATGCGGGAGGGTGTGGAGCGCGCGGTGCCGTGACGGATGATGGCGTAGGCGCCGGAGGCCCCGACAAGCGTCAGATCGGCGGGAGATGGCCGTGCGCAACCCTTGCTGCAGCCGGAGACGTGGCAGGAGGCTATTCCTAGCTTCGCGAGCTGGGGGGCCAAAGCTACTGCGACGGCGCGCGTGTCGATCGACGAGGACGTGCAGGCTGGCGCGCCGGGGCAGGCATCGATGGCGAGCTGCGGATCGTCGGCGTCGACGATGAAGCCGCAAGTTGCCGCCGTTGCGACGAGTGCGGCGGCAGACGCGCGGTTATCAGTCAGGGCGTATATCGAGCGCCACGGCGAGACGCGGAATTCCGAGATGCCGAGACGGGCCGCGGCTTCGGCGAGCTCGCGCAATGCCGATGCTGCTATGCGGCCGAAGGGCGCTGCAATTCCGGCGGCGAACCTTCCGGGCGCAATGTCGACCACGCCGAGCGGCCGGTGGGCGGCGCGATCGGGCAAAGCCTCGATGGGTGCCAGACCTAGCGGCAATAGCGCGGCGACGGCATCGTCGGACAGATCGCGCAGGCGGCGGACGGCGGGGCGCTGTCGAAGAAATGCGAAGGCGATATCGGTTGCCACGCGGATAGCAATGGCCGGTGCCGCCGGGCCCAGCCAGCGAATGCGGTCAATCGCATCGATACCGATAGCGACGGCGACTCGACCGTCAACGTTCGAGGCACGCAGCCGAATGTCGGCGGGGACGTCATCGAGCGGCAGTAGGCCGCCGCCGTCGACGAGGAACAAGAATTTATCGGGCAGCAGTGCGAGCGCGGGGTCTTTGGCGATCGTGGCC
>CALRVN010000402.1:0-3538 GCA_943371625.1 Hyphomicrobium sp. CS1GBMeth3 | reverse complement strand
AGCCTTATCGACAGCGGAGCGCGTCAGCCGCACTCGGGCCGGCCGCTGACGCTCGATACGCCATTGCCTGACATCTTCGATGGCACCGAGCGATGGACGCCGCCCGACCAGCCCCCGGTCACCGTGCACAGCCTGCTGTCGATGACGTCGAACCTCCCCAACTTCACACGCGATCCTCCCATGGGCGCGGACCCCTGGGGGGCGGTCGAGGTGCCGCAACTGCTCGCGGCGTTGAAGCGGCAGGTGCCGCGCGGATGGCCCAACACATTCGAGTACAGCAACACCGGCTACTTCGTGCTGGCGCAAATCATCGACGCGAGCTTGCGCGCTGGCGGAGACAGCCATCACACGATGCGCGACTACGTCCGCGCGGTGCTGCTGCAGCCCGCTGGCATGATGCGCACCGGATTCGTTTCTGATTACGCGCCCGGCTCTGTCGTGGCAGCGCCCGCGTATCAGCGCCGCCCGGCATTCGCGCAGCCGCACTGGCTCGACGGCTGTGCCGACATGGCAAGCAGCGCCGCCGACCTCTTCGCCTGGAACAAGGCGCTGATGGAGCAGCGCCTGATCTCGCCGGCAAGTCGCAATGCCATGTTCTCCGACGCAGCGCGCGTCGATCCGCTCACCTATTATGGGATGGGCTGGTACATCCGCCACGAGGACGGGCAGGACATCTATTTTCATTCCGGCTCCGTGCCCGGTTTCACGTCTTACAACGCAATCGAGAAAGACGCCGCCACGGGTGCGTGGTCCTCGGTGACCCTGTTGACCAACAGCGACGGTGTCGAGGGATTGGAGCAGCTCGCCGACGAGATCTTCAGCCTCGCTCGCGATGGACGTTAACTGCGCCGACGCGCTGACGTGTTCGTGATCGCTGAGCATCAGGCGAAGTTATTCAGGCAGAACGGGCCGTTCCCAGTCGTCGGGAAAAATCGGCAACGGGTCTTGGCAATGCCGACCTGCGCTGGCGGGAACGCTGACACTGGCACCGCGGCGTGCATCTCCGTACCGTCGTGATTGCCACGCTTAGCGGTCGGGCGCCGAGAAAACACTGATCCTCCATTTTGGGTTTTCCCGGCGCCTGGCCGTTCTTTTTTTCGCGTGAGCCTGCAGCGCGGCTCGGCGCCGGCGCACATCATCAAGAGATCGTGATGAGGAAATCTTTGCCGATATAGGCGGGAACTCGTCCCCTATCTCCGGGCAAAACAGGCACCTAATGTTATAACGCCGCACTACCTGAGCGTGACTGACCGGACGGGCCGTCGTGCCTCGAGAAGTCAGCCGCATCTTTTCAAACCGCAGTCTACGGGCATGCGGTTGGGGGTGGAGCCGCTGAAAAGACCAGACTGCCCGACGGAGACCTCACGGTCGCCGATCGAGGGTTTGTGCCTGCAGCGGCGCATCGGGAAGTGCGAGAGCGTGGATACGGAGGAAGCGCAATGAAAATTACGAAGAGAGGGGCTGCCCGCCTTGCAAGCGGACTTTTGGCAGCCGCCGCCCTCGTCGGTCTTGCCGGACCTGGCATGGCCAACGAGGAAATCGAGAAGAGGGCGAAAAACGCCGACACTTGGCCGGCACCCGGACGCGACAACAAGCTGACGCGTCACAGCCCGCTGAAGGACATCAGCACCAAGAACGTCGATAAGCTGCAGATGGTCTGGTCGCAGTCGACCGGCGCGCTGCGCGGCCATGAAGGCCAGCCGCTCGTGATTGAAGACGTCGGCGGCAAGCCGATGATGTTCTTCATCTCGGGCTGCCCCAACATGGCTCAGTGCAACATCGCACAGGGCCTGGATCTCACCGATCCGGACAATCCCAAGCAGATCTGGAACTACGTCAAGAAAGATGACCGCGATGAATCGGCTGTGCCGCGCGCTTGCTGCGACACCGTCAACCGCGGCGCTTCCTACGCCGACGGCACGCTCGTTTACGGCACGCTCGACGGCTACCTGATCGCTCTCGATGCCGCCACCGGCAAAGAGAAGTGGGTCGTCAAGCACGCATGGCCGGAGAAGGGTGAGACGATCACCTCCGCTCCGCTCATCGCCGAGAACCTCGTCATCATCGGCTTCGGCGGCGACGAGTTCGCTGCACGCGGTCGCGTTGGCGCCTACAATCTCGCCGACGGCAAGCAGGTGTGGAGCTGCCACTCGACAGGCTCCGACAAGGACGTCTGCCTGACGGCCGACACCAACAAGGCCAACCCGCACTTCGGCACGGCCGGCCAGGACCTCGGCATCAAGACGTTCCCGAACGAGGACTGGAAGATCGGCGGCGGTGCAGCCTGGGGCTGGTACAGCTACGATCCCGACCTGAAGATCGTCTACTACTCGACGGGCAACCCCGGTCTGTGGAGCCCGCAGTATCGCTGCCCGGGCAAGACCCACGAGGAGTGCAACACCGGCGCCTTCGACAACAAGTGGTCGATGACCATTTTCGCTCGCAAGGTCGACAACGGTGAAGCCATCTGGGCCTACCAGATGACGCCCTTCGACCAGTGGGACTACGACGGCATCAACGAGAACATCCTCGTCGACATGAAGGTGGACGGCAAGGATCGTAAGGCCCTCGTTCACTTCGATCGTAACGGCTTCGCTTACGTCCTCGATCGTACCGATGGCACGCTGCTGCGCGCCAACAAGTACGTCACGACGGACTGGGCCGAGAAGATCGACCTCAAGACCGGTCGCCCGATCAAAGTGCGCGAGCACTCTCCGCTCGAGGTTGGCCGCAACGTAACGGCTTGCCCGTCAGCAATGGGTGGTAAGGACCAGCAGCCTGGTGCTGTCGATCCGGCCGATCCGACGAAGTTCTACATGCCCACCAACAACTGGTGCATGGAGCTCGAGCCGCAGGAGCGCACGCACACGCAGCAGGGCACGGTCTACGTGTTCGCCAACGTGTACATGTTCCCTGAGAAGCCCGGCACGACCGGCAAGCTGAAGAAGTTCGACGTCCTCACCGGTAAGGCGGACTGGGAAATCCCCGATCCGTATCCGAACTGGGGTGGCAGCATGGTGACCGACGGCGGCCTCGTGTTCTACGGCTCGCTCGGCGGTGACTTCCGCGCCGTCGACCGTGACTCGGGCAAGGTGCTCTGGCACCGCAAGTTGGCCTCGGGCATCATCGGCAACCCCATCACCTATCGGGTGAAGGGCAAGCAGTATGTGTCGATCCTCGCCGGCATCGGCGGCTGGATCGGCGTGCCGGTCACAGCCGGTCTCGATCTCAACGACAAGTTCGGTGCGATCGGCGCCACGGCCATGACGAAGGCTGCCAACCTGGACAAGATTCCCCAGGCCGGCACGCTCTTCACCTTCCGCGTCTACGACTGAGAAGGGCCGACATGTGAAGGCGCGCTGGGCGAGATAATCGCCCGGCGCGTCGTCGCACTTCGATCTGCTATTGCCCCGACGCGCCTGTCGCGTTGGGGCGCTCCAGCAAGAGTGGTCATGCAATGCGCGGCTTATCGCACCTCGTTCTAGGGGCGGCACTTCTCGTCGGCACCGTCATCCAGGCGGAAGCTGCTCGGGACATG
>CALRVN010000401.1:0-3549 GCA_943371625.1 Hyphomicrobium sp. CS1GBMeth3 | reverse complement strand
GACGGTCTCGAACATGCGGTCGGTGGAGATTACCTTGGCGTATTCTGTGCGATCCAGGATTCCATCGCGGTTGGCATCTGCAGCGTTGAACAGCTCAGCGGCGTAGGCCTTCCACTCGTCACAGGTGACGATGCCGTCGCGGTTGCGATCCCAGTTGCCCGCAGCCGAAAGAAACACGCGATCGACATCGGGCACGGAGGAGGAGCAGGCGGCGACAGCCAGCACGAGCGCGCCAAGGGAGGCGGTGCGGAGCGTGGCGTCGAGTAGCGGCGATCTTTTTTTCATTGGTTCTCCCGAAGCGACCGACGCCGCCTCTAAGCCGTATGCCGTTCTTGCGACGCACCGACCGATGCCTCGACCGGAGCCCCATGTCCGAATCGACGCTCGATATAGTCTTCCACCAGTTGCCGGAAATCAGCGGCAATGTTGGGGCCGCGGAGAGTTGTTACCTTCTTTCCGTCGATGAACACCGGTGCCGCGGGAGCCTCGCCGGTGCCGGGAAGCGAGATGCCGATGTCGGCGTGCTTGGATTCTCCCGGGCCATTCACGATGCAGCCCATGACAGCGAAGTTCAGCGTCTCGACGCCGGGGTAGCGGGTGCGCCATTCCGGCATACGGTCGCGGATCATGGTCTGGACGCTGCTGGCGAGCTCCTGAAACACAGTGGACGTGGTGCGGCCGCAACCGGGGCAGGCGGTGACGATAGGCATGAACGAGCGCAGGCCCATCGACTGTAGTATCTCCTGAGCGACGCGCACCTCAAGCGTGCGGTCGCCGCCGGGTTCCGGGGTCAGCGAGACGCGGATGGTATCGCCGATACCGGCCTGCAGCAGCAGTCCGATGCCGGCGGTCGAGGCGACTATGCCTTTCGATCCCATGCCGGCTTCGGTGAGGCCGACGTGGAGTGCGTACTCGCTGCGGGCGGCGAGCAAGGTGTAGACGGCGACGAGATCCTGCACGGCGGAGACCTTGGCCGAGAGAATGATGTCGTTGGCGGTGAGGCCCAGTTCCTCGGCGCGCTTGGCAGAGATCAGCGCCGACTGCACGATCGCCTCGTGCATCACGGCGCGGGCATCCTTCGGCGCGTTGGATCGCGCGTTCTCATCCATCAGGCGCGTCAGCAGCTCCTGATCGAGCGAGCCCCAGTTGACGCCGATGCGGACCGGCTTCTTCCAGCGGAGCGCGGTGTCGATGATGGCGGAGAACTGCTTGTCCTTCTTGTCCTTGAAGCCGACGTTGCCGGGATTGATGCGGTACTTGTCGAGCGCCTCAGCAGCGGCGGGATTGTCGGCGAGCAGGGTGTGGCCGTTGTAGTGGAAGTCGCCGACGAGCGGGACAATCACACCGCGCTTCAAGAGGCGCTCGCGGATGTGCGGGACCGCCTTGGCGGCCTCGTCGCGGTCGACGGTGATGCGCACCAATTCGGAGCCGGCGCGTGCGAGCGCAGCCACCTGGGTGGTGGTGGCGTCGATATCAGCGGTGTCGGTGTTGGTCATCGACTGGACGACAACCGGCGCCCCGCCGCCCGTCACCACGCCGGCGATGCGGACGGGATGGGTGCGGCGTCGCGGGGCGATGAGATCGGTGGCCGAAGCCCGCATGGGGTGCCGTTTCCGCCATTGGAACCAAGCGTCTACCTAATCCAGCGCCGACAAGTTGGCCAGAGGGCGGCGGTGGAAGACCTACCCGCGCGATCGGCCGGGGCGGCCGAATGCGGCCCAACTCAAGGATAATCCGGCAAGAAGCGACATGATCAGCACGATTGAGGGGCCGCCGGGGCTGTCGACCGTGGCGGAGAGCCACAGGCCGGAAACGACGCTCACGGCGGCGAACAGGGCGGTAAAGAGGACCATGCGCTCCGGCGTACCGGCGAGCGGGCGGGCGGCGACGGCTGGTACGACCAGAAATGCCATGACCAGCAGGATGCCGACGATCTTCATTGCCACTGCGATGACGATGGCGAGCAGCACGATGAACAGGGTGCGCACGGTCTCACGGTCGACGCCTTCGGCAGCGGCCAAATCCTCGTGCACGGCAAGGCGCAACAGGGGGTGCCAGAGCCATGCGACGATAGCCAGCACGATGGCGCCTCCGATGAAGATGACGGCGACGTCAGTTCCCGTGACGGCGAAGACGTCGCCGAAGAGGAAGCCGGTGAGATCGACCGGAGCGCCTTTGATCATCGAGGTGGCGATCACGCCGGCCGCAAGCGCGGCGTGATGCAGAAGTCCGAGGATCGAGTCCTGCGCGACGAGCTTCTGGCGACTAAACCACAACAGCAGTGCGGCGACGGCCAAAGCAACGATGAGGACGCCCCAGGTGACGTCCATCTGCAGTCCGAGCCCGAGGGCGACGCCGATGAGCCCGGCCTGAGCCACGGTCTCGCCGAAGTAGGCCATGCGCTGCCAGACGACGAAGCAGCCGAGGGGCGCTGCGACAACGGCCAGCCCGAGACTGGCGAGGAGCGCGCGGAGAAAGAACGGCTCGAACACTACTTGTCTCCGTGCGAGCGGCCGGAGATTTCGGCTGCTGAATCAGCCGGCGTTGTCTTCTGCGGCATGCCGGCCAGATCGTGGCTGTGATCGTGATCGTGGCGATAGAGCGCGAAGGCGCGCGCGGCCTCGGCGCCGAACAGCCGGCCGTAGGACGGATGCTGCGCTACCGTGTCGGGCACGCCGGAGCAGCAGACGTGATGGTTGAGGCAGACGACGCGATCGGAGCGTCCCATGACGATGTGCAGGTCGTGCGAGACGAGAAGCACGCCAAATCCGGCTTCATCGCGCAGCCGGCCGATGAGGTTGTAGAGATCTGCCTCGCCGCTGTAGTCGACGCCCTGCACGGGCTCGTCGAGGACTAGGAGGTTGGGCGAGCGCAGCAGAGCGCGCGCAAGGACGACGCGCTGCAGCTCACCACCGGACAATTCGCCCAGCTGCTGATGACGGACGGAGGCGGCATCGACATGGGCCAATATCTCGGCGATGCGGGCCTCGCTGTAGCTTCCCCCGAGCATGAGGAAACGCTCGACCGTCATCGGGATCACGGCATCGCTACCGAAACGCTGCGGCACGTATCCGATCTTGAGGTCGCGGCGACGATGGACGGTACCGCGGTCAGGCTTTTCCAGGCCGAGCAGCACACGCACGAGCGTCGTCTTGCCGGCGCCATTAGGGCCGATCAGCGTGACGATCTCGCGCTCGCGGATGTCGATGTTGACGTCGATGAGGAGGTCGCGACCCTGGCGCGATACGCTGATGCCGCGTGCGGAGATCAGTGCCGCCGGGTCGATCGGCAGGACATCGCTCCGGCATTCACGATGGGCGCAGCCATGCAAATGTCCGTGACCGCACGGCTCGTGTGCCGGGGCGGCCACTCCATCGCTTTCAGGCATCGGTGGATCAGTCCTTTTTAGACTGGCAGTTGCGGCACAGCCCGGACACCTCGACGAACTTCACCCGAGGCTGGAAGGAGACCTCGCGCGACAGCCGGTCGATTGTATCGAAGATGCCTTCGGAGTCGACCTCCTGCACCGCGTTGCAGTTCTCGCAGGAC
>CALRVN010000400.1:0-3552 GCA_943371625.1 Hyphomicrobium sp. CS1GBMeth3 | reverse complement strand
CGAGCGCCGGGTGATGATCATCGAGAAGTCTGATGGAACGGAGATCGGTGTGGTGCAGATTGCCGGGCTCGTAGCGCGCCGTATCGTGCCGTTCGTGCACGAGGGCGACAGCGTCGGGGTCGGCGAACGGCTGGGGCTGATACGCTTCGGTTCTCGCGTCGATGTCTATCTGCCGCCTGGCAAGCATGCGCTCGTTGCCGTCGGGCAGCTTGCCAATGCGGGCGAAACGATACTTGCCGACCTGCAGTCGGCGGAGCCGGAGCGCGTCGCGCGGCGGAGCTGAGACGAGAATGGTCAGGGTCAAGCACTGGCGCAGAGGTTTTCGGAACAAGAAGGTGACCGGCGTGGACCCTATCCTGCCGCGATTGGAGCGCGAGACGTGGCGCCGCCGCAGGGCGCCGATGTTCCGGCACCAGCGGGTGCCGGTGCGCATGCTGGTGCCGAATTTCTTCACGCTGCTCGGACTGTGCGCCGGCTTGACGTCGATCCGGATGTCGATCGAAGGGCGCTACGAGCTGGCGCTCGCCGCCATCGTGTTTGCGGCGCTGCTGGACGGTGTCGACGGACGCGTCGCGCGGTTGCTGAAGGCCTCGTCGCGTTTCGGCGCCGAGCTCGACAGCCTCGCCGACTTCGTCAACTTCGGCGTCGCCCCTGCATTCCTGATTTTTACGTGGGGTCTGGGCGATCTCAAAAGCCTCGGCTGGATCTGCGTTATGATCTTCGCGCTGGCGTCGGCCTTGCGCCTCGCTCGGTTCAACGTGGCGCTCGATGACGACAAACCGAAATGGCAGACGGCGTATTTCAGCGGCATGCCGACTCCCGCGGCGGCCATCGTGGTGCTGCTGCCGGTGTACATCGAGCATCTTGGCTTCGGCGCCATCCGCAGCTCGAGCCTGATGCTCGACATCGTGCTGATCTATACCCTGGTCATCGCGTTCATGATGGTTTCGACCATCCCGACGTTCTCGGGGAAGCTGCTCGGCGAGCGGATCTCGCGCGAATACGTGATGCCGCTGTTCATCCTCGTGATCGGTTTCGTGGCGCTGCTGGTGACCTATCCGTTCGGAACGCTGACCGGCGCCTGCCTCGCATACCTGGCGATGATCCCGATCAGCTGGGCGCGCTACCGGCAGACGCTGGCGTCGACGCCGCAGCCCGCGGCGGAAGAGCCGGAGACGGGTCCGCGCAGGGTGGTCTCCATTCGCTCGGGCGAGCCGCCGGCGCGTTGATCGCGGACTGCGTCAGCGCTGCTGGCGCTGAATGAGTCGGTCGCGCAGAGACTTCAGCGCGGAGCCGGGCTCGTCGGCGCTCACTGCTTCTGCCGCTTCCGTTGGCCGTTGCGGGGCAGCTGCCTCGCGACGCATACCCGCGGCCGCCGCCGGATTGGACAAACCCGGTTGTTGTGGCCGCGACGGCGCGTAGCCGCCAGGCTGCGGTGCCGGTCCGGCCGGGCGTTGTGCGTCGTGACGGCGGGGATCGTTGCGGAGCGCCTCGGCGGCGGCTGCCTGTTGAGCAGACTCTCCGGGTCCGTAGGCCTCAGCAATGAACGCAGGATGGGGACCGAGGTCGAGCCCAGCGGCCATATCGGATGTGCGCCATCTTTCGACGACGTGCTCGAGGAATCCTTCATCGCCCACCGAGCGCTGCCAATGCTCGGTGAAGCGTGCGGTGGTCGAGCGCGGTAGGCAGTGAGCCGGCAACTCGTCGAACTTGATGCGCACAGGCAGAGCAACGCCGTCCCCGAAGGCGAGGGCTTCGCGCTGGCCGAGCGAGGGCAGGAACTCGAGCAGGCCGGAGCCGGTGTCGGTGATCGCCGACGTGACGATCTCCTGGTCGCGGTCGTTGGACATGCGCAGCGCAAAAACGGTGTTGCACTGGGAGAGGATGGTCGGATCGACCTCGGCGGGGCGCTGCGAAACGATGCAGAGCGCGACGCCGTATTTGCGGCCCTCCTTGGCGATCTTGGCGATGGCGCGCTTGCAGGGCTCGAAGCCCATGTGGTCGGACGCCGGCACGTAGCGGTGAGCCTCCTCGCAGACGAGCGTCAAAGGCACTTTGCCCTCGCTCCAGTGCGCGAAGTCGAAGGTCATGCGCGCCAGAACCGAGACGACGACGTTGACGATCTCGGTCGGCAGGCCGGTGAGCTCGACGATGGTGATCGGCTTGTTGTTGACCGGGACGCGGAAGATGCGGCTCAAGACTTGCGTCATGCCGTCATAGACGGTCAGCGAACCGAACATGAAGGCGTAGCGTCCGTCCTGGGAGATCGAGTCGATGCGGGAGCGCAGGTTGCGGTAGGGCGAGAGATCGCGCTTGTTCTCCAGCTTGCCCATGCGCTCGTCGATGAGGCCGGTGATGTCGGAGATGCGGTAGGGCACGGGCGTGTCGACGGTGAAGCGGGCCTGATCAGGCATCACCGCGCGGCGCATAACCTGATTGTCGCGCGCGCGGCCGGCGCTGTAGCGCGCCTTGGCGATGGGGATCAGCTCCTGCAGGATCTCGATCTCGGCTTTGCGCGCCGGATCGGTGATCAAGACCTCCACGACCTCCTCGAAGTTGAGGAGCCAGAAGGGAAGCTGCATGTTGCGCGGGCTGATGACCTCGGCCCATTCACTGAAAGCGGTGGCGTACTCGTTGTGCGGATCGAGCAGCACAATATGCGCGGCGGGATTTCGCTCGAGGATGGAGCGGAGGATCAACGCCGTGGTGCAGGATTTGCCGGTGCCGGTGGTGCCGAGGACGGCGAAGTGCTTGCCGAGCAGTTCGTCTACGCGGATCATCGCGGGGATGGTCGCATCCTGACGGATGGTGCCGACGCGGACGGAGCGGCCCGGCTCGCCGCAGAAGGCCGCGGCGAGTTCGGCCTTGGAGGCCACGCGCACGCGATTGCCGAGCGAGGGATATGCCGTCACGCCGCGAGCGAAGGTGGTTCCTTGTCCGGCAGTGTCGCGCCACAGCTCGCCGACAAGACCGAGCTCGGCGATCCAGATTTCGTTTTCGTCGTCGCGGTGCGCGGGTACGGGGACGCTGAGCGCGGAGACGATCGCGAGAACGACTGTGTTCGGCGTGTCGATGGCGAGCAGCGTGCCCATGTCGGGGCGATCGGGACGGCCTGGGCCTTCTTTCTGAGTGTCGAGCAATACGATGGCCTTGGAACCGGTGACCGACACGATACGGCCGATCGACCGATCGGCGCTGGCGGCAGGGCGTGCGGTGTTGGGTACGGCCAACTGGAGGTTTGCGCTGTCGCTCACAGTGAGGGTTCCTGCTTAACGGAGCCGAGATCGGCGGGGCCAACAAGAGGAATGCTGACCTCGACCGAGGTGCCTTCGCCTTTGGTGCTCGTGATGCCGAGGGCTCCGCCGTGCAGCTGCACGAGTGCGCGGGCGATCGGAAGTCCGAGGCCGGTGCCTTCGCGCCAGCGCGCGTGGGTCGCGTCGACCTGGCCAAACGGCGTGAGGGCGATCGACACCTCTTCGGGCGTCATGCCGACGCCGGTGTCGCGAATGCTGACGAGAATCGCGTTCGGTGCCGCTTCGGCGACGATGCTGA
>CALRVN010000399.1:0-3553 GCA_943371625.1 Hyphomicrobium sp. CS1GBMeth3 | reverse complement strand
GACACGTTCTCGAAGCGCACGACCGGCGGTTTGGTCTTGTCCTTCCAGGGAGCGAATCCCGATTGCGGTGCCGGCGTGCTGACGGCGCCAGCTCCTCCCGCCTGCGTACCGTTCGCCGTTGAATCCAACATGCACCCGTTCCCTAACTGCGAGACAACCCCACGAAGCTCCCGTGTTTCGTGAAAGCGGGAGCCGGAAACCGTCAGGGCCGCCCGGATATCCGAGCGGCCCTGAAAACTTCGCTCATTGGCCCGTGACCACTTTGGTCCAGATGCGGGTCACGGCCCGTTGCGTTTTGGCGTCGTAAGGATCCTTGACGAAGAGCCGCTTCAGCGTCGCCTCGTCGGGGAAGATCGACGTGTCCTCCAGGATCTCCTTGTTGATGAACTGCTGCGAGGCGAGGTTGCCGTTGGCATAGTTCACGTAGTTGGAGGCCTTGGCGATCACCTCCGGCTTCAGGATGTAGTTGAGGAACTCGTGCGCCTCGGCGACGTGCGGGGCGTCGGTGGGGATCGCCATCTGGTCGAACCACATCTGCGCGCCCTCCTTGGGGATCTTGTAACCGATCTTGACCCCGTTCTTGGCTTCGTCGGCGCGGGTGCGGGCCTGCAGGATGTCGCCCGAGTATCCGACGGCAATGCAGATGTCGCCGTTGGCGAGAGCGTTGATGAATTCCGACGAATGGAATTTCTGGATGTTGGGACGGATCTTCGCCAGAAGCTCGCCGGCCTTTTCGAGATCTGCCTGCGCTTTGCTGTTGGGGTCGAGGCCCAGGTAGAGCAGCGCGATCGGCAGGATGTCGTCGGGGGCATCGAGCAGGAAGATGCCGCAGTCCTTGAACTTGGACACGATCTCAGGTTTGAAGATCAGATCCCAGGAGTCGACCGGCGCGTCGCCCATCCGCTCCTTGATCTTGTCCTCGTTGTACCCGATGCCAGTGGTGCCCCACATGTAGTTGATCGAGTAGTCGTTGCCGGGATCGTACTTGGCGGTGCGCTCGTTGATGAGCGGCCAGGTGTTCTTCAGGTTCGGCAGCTTCGACTTGTCGAGCTTTTGAAATACGCCGGCCGAGATCTGGCGGGAGAGGAATGGGCCTGTCGGGACGACGACGTCGTAGCCCGACCCGCCGGCCAGAAGCTTGGTTTCGACGACCTCGTTGCTGTCGAAGACGTCGTAGACGACCTTGATGCCGGTTTCCTTGGTGAATTCCTCGAGCACGGCCGGATCGATGTAGTCCGACCAGTTGTAGACCCGGACCTCACGCTCGGCGGCCAGGGCCGGAACGACCGCAAACGTCGCGGCCAGCACGCAGGCGGCCAATGCCTGACCGACCCGTCCAACTCTCAACATTCGCTCTGCTCCCTCATTTTATCGGTGCCCCGGCGCACCCACGCTTCATCCGGTCCCATTGTGATCACAGAACTTGCATCATACAACCCTGTCTTGCGTCGGGCGCCTCAAAAAGAGGTGCGGGCGATCGGAGGACGTGACGATCCTTGGCTGAGCGGTTGCACAATACTCAGGCTGGCGGAGCCGGCAGCACGGCGCACGAAGCGGTCTACAGGCGGCTGCGTGAACGGATCTTCTTCGGCGGTTTTCTCCCCGGACGCGCGGTAACGCTGCGAGGCCTGGCCGAAGAGCTCGGCGTCAGTCCCATGCCCGTTCGCGAGGCAGTACGACGCCTAATCGCTGAGCGGGCTTTGGCGATGCAGGGCAACGGCCGCGTCCTCGTGCCGCTCATGACGCGGGACAAGTTCGAGCAGGTGCTGTTTGCGCGTTCGGCGCTGGAGCCGGAGCTTGCAGCGCGCGCACTTTCGCGGCTGACGCCTCAGGACATCGAGGTGGTCGCGCATATCGACGAGGAGATCGACAAGACTCTCGTGAACGGGGATACCGAAGGCTACATGCGCGGCAACTTCCGCTTCCACTTCACGATCTACGAACACGCGGACGCGGCCACGCTGCTGGGGCTGGTGGAAAGCATCTGGCTGCAGTTCGGTCCGTTCATGCGCATGGCCTACGGCCGCGTCGGCACGAAGAGCCTGGAAGACCACCATCAGGCAGCGCTGGAAGCGATGCGGCGCGGGGACGAAGCAGGACTGCGAGCAGCGATCCGGGCGGACATCGGCCAGGGCATGGGCTTCATCGGTGATGGTGCGCTTGAGCGGCTACAATGAGCACCGCATAGGCTTTCGCCCAGCTTGAGTTCGGCACGCGTTTGTGATCACATTGGGCCCAGATGGGACGTGCGTGGATACTTCCTCGCACGTTTCTACGGCAGCCGCGTGGTAGCTTGGCGGCTGGCCCCTTGGACCCATATCACGCGCGGGCGCGGTGCCGACTTCCGCCCGGTTCGACCGCAGCGTTTCGATTTTCAGGTGACATATGACTGCCGATGCAGGAGCTAAATTCGACGCCGGACATGCCGGCGCGACACCCGAGACGTTGCGCGCTTGGTTGGCGCGACACCGAATTGCGGAGGTCGACTGCGCCGTCCCCGACATTGCCGGCGTGGCGCGCGGCAAGACGATGCCGGCGGAGAAGTTCGTCAAGCTCGACCCGGTGCATCTGCCGATCTCGATCTTCCACCAGACGATAACCGGCGACTACGTGGGCTTTGAGGAAGACTCCCAGAAGCTCTACGCCGAGAACGACCTGATGATGGTGCCGGACCTTTCCACCATCCGGCCGGCCCCCTGGGCCAGCAGTCCGACCGCGCAGGTGATCCATGACGCGATGCAACAGAACGGCGAACCGACTGAGATCGCTCCGCGCAATGTGCTGAAGCGCATCCTGCAGCTATATGAGAATGAGGGCTGGAAGCCGGTCGTGGCGCCAGAGCTCGAGTTCTATCTCACCAAGACGAACCCGGACCCCGACTACCCCTTGGAGCCGCCGATCGGCCGTTCGGGGCGTCCAGGCGCAGGCCGGCAGGCCTACAGCCTCGGTGCGGTCGACGAGTACGAGAAGGTCGTCAACGACATCTACGAGTTCGCCGAGCGACAGTATCTGAAGATTGACACCATCATCCAGGAAGGCGGCGCGGCGCAGCTGGAGATCAATCTGCTGCACGGCCATCCGATCGACCTCGCCGATCAGATATTCCTGTTCAAGCGGACGATCCGCGAGGCCGCCTTCCGGCACAATTGCTATGCGACGTTCATGGCGAAGCCGCTCGAAAACGAGCCGGGCAGCGCGATGCACATCCATCAGAGCATCGTCGACTCAATGTCGGGAGCGAACCTCTTCACCGACACGTCCGGTGCGCCGACGAAGCTGTTCTATCACTTCCTCGCCGGGCAGCAGGAGTTCCTGCCCGCCGCGACGTGTCTCCTGGCGCCGTACGTCAATTCCTACCGACGCCTCGTTCCGGGCGGCGCATCGCCGATCAACGTCGAGTGGGGCGAGGACAATCGCTCGGCCGGCTTGCGTGTGCCGATCTCGCCGGTGAGCGCGCGGCGGGTCGAGAACCGGCTCGCAGGCGCAGATTCCAACCCATATCTCGCGATCGCTGCCAGCCTCGCCTGCGGCTACCTCGGCATGAAGAGGAAAC
>CALRVN010000398.1:0-3574 GCA_943371625.1 Hyphomicrobium sp. CS1GBMeth3 | reverse complement strand
CGGTCGAAATAGAGGTCCATGCCTTCGCGGAAGCGCTCAGGACCCAAGAGGGTCGCGATCATGCGAACGACCTCCGCGCCCTTCTCGTAGACAGTCGAGGTATAGAAGTTGTTGATCTCGATATAGCTCTCGGGGCGCACGGGATGCGCCAGGGGGCCGGCGTCCTCGGCGAACTGATGCGTCTTCAATTGGCGCACGTCGATGACGCGTTGCACGGTCGCGGAACGCTCGTCGGCGGAGAACTCCTGGTCGCGGTAGACCGTGAGGCCTTCCTTCAGACAGAGCTGGAACCAGTCGCGGCAGGTGATGCGGTTGCCGGTCCAGTTGTGGAAGTACTCGTGGGCGACGACGCTCTCGATGGCTTCGAAGATCGTGTCGGTGGCCGTCTCGGGTGACGCAAGGATCAGCCGGTCGTTGAAGATGTTGAGGCCCTTGTTCTCCATCGCGCCCATATTGAAGTCGGAGACGGCGACGATGTTGAACACGTCGAGATCGTATTCGCGGCCGAAGCGGCGCTCGTCCCATCGCATGGAGCGCTTCAAGGAATCCATCGCCCAGGCGGCGCGTGCTTCCTTGCCGTGCTCGACGTAGATGGCGAGATCGACCTTGCGGCCGGACTTGGTGCGGAAGGTGGAACTGATGGGCGCAAGGTCGCCGCCTACCAGTGCGAAGAGGTAGGAGGGTTTGGGGTGCGGGTCGTGCCAGACGGCGTAGTGGCGCCTGCCGCCGTCGAGCGTCCCGCGCTCCGTCAGGTTGCCGTTGGACAGCAAAATAGGTGCAGCTGCCGGATCGGCGTCGATGCGCACGGTGTAGGTGGCGAGCACATCGGGGCGATCGAGAAAATATGTGATGCGGCGGAAGCCCTGGGCCTCGCACTGGCTGCAGTAGACGTTGCTGGAGCGATAGATGCCTTGCAGCGCCTTGTTGGCGTCGGGATTGACGAAAGTGGTGATCTCGAGCGTGAACGGGGACGCAGGTGTCTGGTTCAGCGTCAGCGAGGTGTCGGTGAGCTTGTAATCCTTCTTGCCGAGCGGGCGGCCGTTGAGCGCTATCGAGGCCAGTTCCAGGTGCTCGCCATCGAGGCGTAGCTGCTCCCTGCGCCCCGTTGCTTTCGGGTTGGGCTTTATCGACAACTTAGAGCGCACGCGGGTGCGCGACGGCTCGAGGGAGATGTCGAGATTGACGCGGTCGATCAAGTAGGCTGGGGGCCGATAGTCCTTGAGGTGGACCGGGCGGGCAGTCTCGAGCTTCATCACACCACCGTAACGTCGTCGTCCAAATACGCAGACGGCGAAAAAACACCGGCGATGACTATAAGAGGCCGAGCTTAGCACGTCATGACCGGCGGCGAATTTGGGCGCCGGTCTGACTAATTTTTAATGTCCATCAAGGCGTTGCAACTAGCGGTCGGTGCTGGCGGCGGCTGCCTTCACGGACATTCGCAGCAGATCTGCAGAAACAGGCTTGGAAAGCACGACTTGCTGCTCGCTGCGGCGAACCAGGACACGTGGGTAGCCGGTCAAAACTACGAAAGGTATGTGGCGCGTTTCGAGCGCCATCTGCAACTCTTGGCTGTTCTGGTCGGCTAGGGCGTAATCGAGGAGCGCCACGTCGAGGCTCTCATGCTCGACGGCTTCCATGGCGTCTATGACGGAAGCAAAGGGGCCCACCACTTCGGCGCCGGCCTCGGATAGCCGGTCGCAATAGTCCAGTGCCTCTAGCGGCTCATCCTCGACCACCAGGACTTTGCAGCCCTGAAGCGCGTCCAAATCGTCGTTTGAAGACATGATCTGTACTCTACGGGTCGTTGACTGACTGAGCCTGCAACGGTCGCGCTACGGGGATCGTTCCCGGCCGGGGGCGGTGCAACTTTTGCCGACGATCAATTTGAAGGCCGGAACCTGTTGCCGAGCGCGGCATTTGCGTACGGGAAGATTGCGCCTACCTTTCATTGGCGGCCCGCCTGCGTTCGTAGGTCGCGGCATACAATCAAGCAGAGGGTATCGTGGCCGTCAGGGGAAGAGCTTCACTCTATTTGCGCGGCGCCATGATCTTTCTGGCGCTACTATTGCCGATGTTGTCGCTGCTGCCGCTCGGATGGCTGTGGCTGTGGGAGCGGGGGTGGGCGCTCTACTGGGTTGCGGGAGCCTTCACGCTGAGCATCGTCGCCTTCACGGCGCAGGCGATGGCTTTGCGGCGAACGCTGAAGGAAGTTCCGGAGCCTGTCGAAGCGACCGATAAGGTGGCGCCGGATCCGACTTGGACTGCGCGCGAACAGGCCGCGTGGACGGCGGTCGAGGCGATCGCCGCCAACGTCAAGCCATCTGAGATCACCGACCGCGATCACTTCCTCAATCTCGGGCTGAGGACGATCGAGGCCGTGGCGCGGCAGATCCATCCGGAGGATCGCAATCCGCTGTGGAAGTTCACGATCCCGGAAGCGCTGGCGCTGGTCGAGCGCGTGAGCGGCGACCTGAAGCCGTTCGTGATCGAGAACATCCCTCTCGGCGATCAGCTCACAGTCGGGCAGGTGCTCAAGATCTATGGGTGGCGTTCGGCCATCGGCATGGCGGAAAAGGCTTACGACATTTGGCGGCTGATCCGGCTGGTCAATCCCGTGACGGCCGCTGCGCAGGAAGCGCGCGAGCAGATCACCAAGCATCTCTATGCCAACGTGCGCGATCAGATGGCGCGGCAGCTGGCGCGTGCCTATGTGCGCGAGGTCGGGCGCGCGGCGATCGATCTCTACGGCGGGCGGCTGCGGGTGTCCGAGTCACAACTCGTGACGCATGTCAGCGCAACGACTCTGCGGGACCGCGGGCAGGCGACGGGACGGGCCGAACCGCTGCGCATTCTCGTCGCGGGACAAGCCGGGGCAGGCAAATCGAGCCTCGTCAACGCGCTGTCGAAAGAGGTGCGCGCCGTGGTAGATGCGCCGGGCGGAACGCGGGATTTTCATTCCTACGAGGTCGAGCTCGAAGGCCTTACCGGATCGATGGTCATCGATAGTCCGCGGATCGGTGCGTCTGGCAAGGAGCAGAAGGCTTTCGCGGCGAAGGCACACGACAGCGACTTGATCGTGTGGGCGCTGGCAGCGAGCAGAGATGATGCGCGGGTCGATCTCGCGGCGATCACGGCCATCCGCACGCACTTCGCCGGCCGTCCCAATCGGCGGCTGCCGCCGATCATCGTCGCGCTCACGCACGTCGACAAGCTGACGAAGCATCAGACTGGGCCTCTCGGCGAGATCGATCTGCAAGATCCAGCGATCATCGAGACGGTACGCGAGGTGGCAGAGGGGCTTGGGGTACCGAAGAACGACGTGGTGCCTGTCGGGCTGGTGCCTGGGCGCGCGCCGATCAACATCGAGCAACTTTCCATGCGCATCGCAGCCCGGGTGCCGGACGCGCGTCAGGCGCAGCTGCTGCGCCTGATGGAGGATGCGGCGCCACGATGGAGTGCACGGCGCCTATTGGGACAGGCGGGGAATGCCGCCGTATCGGCGGCGAAAACGATCGCTCCGATCAAGGGCTTCAGGCGCTGACCGCCTTGCGGATGGGTGCCGGCGCGCTCT
>CALRVN010000397.1:0-3587 GCA_943371625.1 Hyphomicrobium sp. CS1GBMeth3 | reverse complement strand
GTCGCCACAGGCGGCCAACGAGAGGGACGCGAGCACAGCGGCTGCAATCGCCTTCGGTCCCGAAGCACTTTGTCGGATCAATCCTGCCTCCTCGATGCAGAAATTACAGTGATCAGGGCGAAGTTCATAGGAGCGGCCACTTTTGCGGCGCGTGTCATTCGGCTAAACAAAAGCAGTCGTATTCTGAATATCCCGTTGCTTTCGCCGACGTCATTTCTCGAATCTGCATTTCCAGTCCGCGCCTCTCGAAATTACCTGCGCGCCCGACACGCTTTGCTGATGAGGAGTTTGTCATGCCGATGTATTGGCAGTTGAAGCGCCGCGACAAGGCGCACCGCGAGAGAACCATCGATCACATCACCGCGCTGAGAAAGCACATCGCCAAGACTGTGCCGCAGCGCACCGCTTCCGACACCCTGCTGCTGGCGACTTGGAACATCCGCGACTTCGACTCGAACAAGTTCAAGCAAGGCCCGCGCTTGGACGAGTCGTTCCACTACATCGCAGAGGTGATCGCGGCCTTCGACCTTGTCGCGCTGCAGGAAGTCAACGAGGACATGCGGCCGTTCGAGAAGGTGATGGACCTGCTCGGACCATCGTGGCGCTACATCGCCACCGACGTCACGGAAGGGCCGTCGGGAAACAACGAGCGCATGGTGTTCGTGTTCGACACGACGAAAGTCCAATTCAAGCACATCGCCGGCGAGATCGTGCTGCCCAAGTCGTCGCTCATCGGCGGCGAGGATCAGGTGGCCCGCAGTCCGTTCCTCGTCCGGTTCCAATCGGGCTGGTTCAAGTTCAACCTGTGTACCGTCCACTTTTTCTTCGGAGACGATTCCGGGGAACTGTTCGAACGTCGCGTCGCTGAAATCGACGCCGTCGCAAAGTTCATAAAGAAGCGCGCCACGGAAGACGGGCAGAATTACATCCTGCTGGGCGACATGAATGTCGTCAGCCCCGACGACGAGACCATGAAGGCGCTGAAGAAGCACAAATTCCTGCTGCCGGCCGACCTGACGCTGGACAACGACGCGCTACGCTGGGCGAGCAATATGAGCGGCGACAAACACTACGACCAGATCGCGTTTCTCGTACGCAAGGACGAGCTCGAGCTCGGGCCGAGCGAGAACAACGCCGGGGTGCTGAACTACTACAAGGCCGTCTACACCGACGACGAGGCCGAGACGTACTACCCGCTGGGTAAGGGCAACGGAAAATGGCCGGACACTCCGGCCAAGCGGAAGAAGTATTTTGCCGACGACTGGCGCACTTGGCAGATGTCCGATCACCTGCCCCTCTTCGTCGAGCTGAAGATCGATTTCACTGAGAAGTATTTGAAGCGGATCCGCGAAGGCGAGCAGCCCCTTGCCCCGCCGACGCCTGACGCGACGGAGAGCTGAGCCTTCCTCGCGGAATTTTTGTTTTCAATCGATAGGTGTAAAATGAAGTTGTCTGTTCTCGGTTTCGCGATCCTCGCGCTGCTACCAACGAGCTGCTCCGACCTGCTGTACGGATGGCAATACGATCAGACGGCGGCGGGCGAGCTGAAAGGACGGCTGATCATCGAGTGGATCGATCAGGACAAATTCATTTTCACTCCTGACCCGGACAATCCGCTCAGGTTCACGCGCAGCAACGCCGAAGTCATCCAGCCCGATCGCATGTATACCGACGGCGGGACGATCCCGGCGCCGCTGCGCGCCATCAAGAGCTACTCACCCTGGGGTTATGCGCCGGCCTTCATCGTCCACGACTGGCTGTTCACGATGAAGCACTGCAAGGTGCCGGGCTACGAGCAGTACGACCTCGAGAAGGCGGCGACGGTGATGGCGGAAGCGATGAAGACCGTCATGGAGAACCCGAAGTTCGGCGGACCCAACAAGCTGGTGCATTACAGCATGTACGAGGCCGTCCGCTCGAAGACCGCGGCCGATTACTGGGACAAGGGCAGCTGCGAGACGCCGGCCAGCCCCAAGACCGAAGCCGGCCCGCCGGCTCCGCGCCATTCGCGGTCCATGGCCGCTCCGGCGCCCAGCGCGGTCCGCCAGCGGGTGGTCATCGAGTTTTGATCTGACGGCTGCCCGGCTGCAGGGACGGCGGGTTGCTGAGGGGCGCCCCGCCCTAGTTTCGCCGCTCACCGTGCATTGAGTGACACGAAATCCGCCGGGCGATAGGCTGGCGGGACGTGTCATGAGGATGAGCGGCCCATGCGGCTCGGCGGACGGCGTTTTCTACTGAGCTTCGCCATTATCGCCGCCGCTGTGTGCCTGGCGCTCGGCGTCAGCCTGCCGATCTTGAGGCTGACGAAGTTCGTCTTCTGGACGAGCGAATATTCGTTGCTGTCGACGGTCGAGCTGCTGCTCCGGCAGGGGCAGATGTTCCTCGGCCTCGTCGTGCTCGTGTTCTCGATCCTGTTCCCGGTCGTGAAGCTGCTCTATCTGCTGCTCGTCTCGACGCTGCCGGCGGCGGAGCTGCGGCGTCAGGCGAAGCGGCTGAAAGCCATCGAGTGGATCGGCAAATGGTCGATGCACGACGTGCTGGTGCTGGCGCTGATGATCTTCTTCCTCAAGAGCCAGGGCATCTACGACGCGGCGAGCCTGCCCGCGGTCTACTTCTTCACCGCGGCCGTCGCGCTGATGATCCTCTCCTACGCGTGGCTGAAGACCGACGGCGCGGGGACGGCTGGGATCATGGCAGTCGAGCCGCATATTCCGAAGCAGCTGTCCGTCGTCCGCAATTTCTTCCTGAGCTTCCTCATCATCCTGGCGACAGTGTTCTTCGTGCTCGGCATCATCCTGCCGGTCATCCGATTCACCACGGTCTACGTGTGGACGAACGAGCACTCGATCGCGACGATCATCTGGGCGCTCTATGAGAGCCAGGAATTCTTCCTTTGCGCCGTGGTGTTCGCGGTGTCAGTGTTCTTCCCGTTCCTGAAGCTGTTCTACCTCTTGACGCTCGTCACATCGCCCGATCTTTCGCCCGAGTTCCGGCGGCGCTCGATCTCCACGATGGAATGGCTGGGGCGCTACTCCATGACCGACGTCATGGTGCTGGCTTTGATGATCTTCTACGTGAACTCGTCGGGCTACACAGAGGCCGTGGTGATGCCGGGCGTCTACTTCTTTGCCGCGTCGGCTATCATCACCATGCTGGCGTACGGCTGGGCGAATACGGTGCCGCCGCGGGCGGCCGCGGTTGACGTCACCGCGGCAGTTCCGGGCGGCGTAGACGTGGCCGCGTCGTCGGCGTCCGGCGGGCAGGTCGTGACGCTACCGACGAATCCCGCGCGGCGGCATCGGACAGCCAGCAACGACGGTGCCGGCTTCTCCGCGCCGGTGCCCGATCCCGAACCGCTTTGAGACTCGTTGAGCCAAGCAACCCTTGTCATCCCGGCATCCATTGCCGGGATCCCGCTAACGTCTGAGACACGAGTATGCGGAGAGATGGATCCCGGGGACAAGTGTTCAGTCCGGGGACATGGCCGACACCTGTTCGGATACATCACCGACGGGTTGCGGGCTGGTCAAGTCGATGCTGGCGATACGGTGGGCCGCCAGGAAGATGCCGTAGTGGCCATCGCGGTC
>CALRVN010000396.1:0-3629 GCA_943371625.1 Hyphomicrobium sp. CS1GBMeth3 | reverse complement strand
CGACACCAGCGCTGACGATCAGTGGATCGACGTCGATGCTGCCCGAAATCGGCGCGCCGCCGGTCACCGGGCTGCCCGCGATGGTCCAGGACGTGTCGAGCCAGGTCTTCTTGACGTCGGCGTTGAGGTACCACCCCTGCCCGAGTTCGATGTCGAAACCGGCCTGCAGCGTGAAGCCCCAGGCGTTGTCGAGATCCATCGACCCGCCGAGATCCTTCGACTTGGTGTCGAAGAAGGCGATGTACTGCAGGCCGACGCCCGCATACGGCTTGAACCCGGCGATCGGGTCGAGGTGATACTGCAGCGTCAGCGCGGGCGGGAATATCCACGTCGAGGCGACGTCCGGAGCCCCGGCATCGGCGAGCGCGCCCTTGCCCTCGACGCCAAGCTTGGCGAAGCAGCAGAACAGCTCGAGGGCGACGTTCTTGTTCAGGAAGTAGGAGAGCGTCAGAGCCGGGATCAGCTCGTCCTGAACTTCATAGCTGCCGGCGGGAAACACGTTCGGAGTGCCGCCAACCGAGATGGAGCCCGCATCGTTGTCGGGCAGAACCCCGGTCGCCAGCACGCGCACCATGACGTCGCCCGTGTTGTCGCCTGCAACGGCGGGAAGCGACACCGCAGTTCCCGCCATCAACGCAACCACGCTAAGCCCAATCGACCCTGCTCGCATCTCATGCCCCTATTCCTCGTCCCGGTCCGCACATCAGTGCACGGCGACTCGGGACCGCTTCGGTGTGCACAACCTCGGTGTAAACCTGTGAGTTGCCGAGGGTTTAGCCGCAGCACGCGCTGACGGGAGTCAGCGGCGCGCGTGTCGAAAGCGTGCTGTTGCGCCCTCGCCACGAAAACGCTGATGCGGCTCAAGGATCGCGGGCGACTTGGTCGCGGCGTCGCGATGCGCACGCGCGACGCCGGTTTGACCAGGATCAAGCGGCAAACCTGCGATGCGGAGCACAATTCACTGCATGACAACGCTCGACAACACACTGCGCCCCGTCGTGAGCCAGCATCAACCTTCGCAGCGAGCCGGTGCGCGACCGGGAGAAACGGAAGCGGGCCTTCTCGAGCACGCGACACCCGTACGCACCCGGCGCCGCCAGCGTCTGGCGCTCGACGTAGCCCCGGGCGAGGTCATCTATATCGTCAGGTCGGGTCTCTTGGGCATTGAGGCTGCCGCAGCGGGAAAACACCGCCAGCTGCTGGAGCTTTTCTATCCCGGCGACATCATCCGCAGAACGCTTGTCCCCGATCTCCCGGGCGTCACGCTGACGTCGCTGAGCGTTGCTGAGGTGTGGCGGTTGCCGGTGCGAAGCTACGATCATCTCTTGGCGACGAATCCGGAGCAACTGGCACAGTCCCAGCGGCGCCTTGCCGAGCAGCACGCGCGAGCGACGCTGCACGCATCGATCATCGGCGGGCTAAGCGGCGATGAGCGGTTTGCCTCGCTGTTGGTGGAGCTTGGCTTGCGGCTGGGTCAGGTCGGCAGGGGAGCCGTTGTCTTCGACGTGCCTCTATCGCGCACGGACATCGCCGATTATCTTTCGCTCAATCCCGACACGCTGAGCCGCATCACATCGCGCTTCAAGGCGCACGGGCTGCTGCAGCACGCGCGCTCGGGGCACACCGTGCTGCCGGCCTGGGACGCGTTGTGCGCCGCGACTCCCCTCGCCGCGACTCTCCTCGCCCTGCACGCACCCCGGGGTTAGCCCGCATCTCCTGTCATCCCGGACGACGCGAGCACCGCGAGCGAGACCCGGGATCCAGCACAAAAAGCGCGCAGGCACATTGGAGTCTTCGACACATTTTACGCTGGGTCCCGGATAGCAGCATGCTGCGCGCGCTGCTTCCGGGATGAAAGACGCTCTATTCCGCTGTGGGTGCGGCGTCGTCAGCGGGCGGGGCTGCGTCGTCGCCCGCTTCGTCCGGATCGCTCCCGTCGTCGGGGATGCGCTCGACCGAGACGACCTTCTCCTCGGCATCGGTCTTGAAGATGCGCACGCCCTGCGTATTGCGGCCGGCGATGCGCACGTCATTGACCGGGCAGCGGATCAGCTGGCCACCATTGGTCACCAGCATGATCTGGTCGGTGTCGACGACCGGGAACGAAGCGACGAGCGGCCCATTGCGATCGTTGACGACCATCGCGACGATGCCTTTGCCGCCGCGACCTGAGGTCCGGTACTCGTACGACGACGTGCGCTTGCCGAAGCCGCGCTCCGACAGCGTGAGCACGAACTGCTCCTTGGCGGAGAGTTCAGCGAAACGCTCCGACGTCAGCTCGGCCGTGCCCTCGACGACCTCCTCATCCGACTCGGCGGCTTCGCCCGCGTCCTCGGCGATCTCCTCGCCCTGGGCGCGGCGCAGCATGTTCGCCTGCTTCAGGTAGGCGGCGCGCTCGGGCGCCTCGGCGTCGACGTGCGTCAGCACCGTCATCGAGATGATCTTGTCGTCGTCGTCGAGCTTGATGCCGCGCACGCCGTCAGAATCGCGCCCCTTGAACAGACGCACCTCGTCGGCGATCAGGAAGCGGATGCAGCGTCCCTTCGACGTCGTCAGCAGCACGTCGTTCTCGGGCGTGCAGATGTTCACCGACACGATGGCGTCGCCGTCATCGAGCTTCATGGCGATCTTGCCGTTGCGATTGATGTTCTCGAAGTCAGACAGCGCGTTGCGGCGCACCCTGCCGGAGCGCGTGGCGAACGCGAGCTGCAGCGTTCCCCAGGATTCCGGATCCTCCGGCAGCGGCAGGATCGAGGTGATGACCTCGCCCTGCGCCAGAGGCAGCAGGTTGACCAGCGCCTTGCCGACTGCCTGCGGCGTTGAAGCCGGCAGGCGCCATACCTTCATGCGGTAGCACATGCCGCGCGAGGAGAAGAACAGCACCGGCGTGTGCGTCGAGGCGACGAACAGCGTCGTGATGACGTCTTCTTCACGCGTGCCGGCACCGGAACGGCCCTTACCGCCGCGGCGCTGCGCGCGATAGGTCGCGAGCGGAACACGTTTGATGTAGCCCTTGAGCGAGACGGTGACGACGACATCCTCGCGCTGGATGAGGTCCTCATCGTCCATGTCCCCGTCGATCTCGAGGATCTCGGTCTTGCGTGGTGTGGCGAACTCATCGCGGATCGCGGTCAGCTCGCCCTTTACGATGTCGACGATGCGGCGGCGCGAAGCCAGGATCGCTAGATACTCTTTGATCTCCTCGCCGATCTTCTTCAACTCGTCCGCGATCTCGTCGCGGCCGAGAGCCGTGAGGCGGGCGAGGCGCAGATCGAGGATGGCCTTGGCCTGTTCCTCGGACAGCTTGTAGGTGCCGTCGGCCTGAACCTTGTGGCGCGGATCGGCGATGAGCTCGACCAGTGGAGCGATGTCGCGTGCCGGCCAGTCGCGCGCCATCAATTGCTCGCGCGCGTCAGCCGGACTCGGCGCGTTGCGAATGAGCTTGATCACCTCGTCGATGTTGGCGACGGCGATGGCGAGGCCGACCAACACGTGGGCGCGGTCGCGCGCCTTGTTCAGCAGAAACTTGGTGCGCCGGCTCACCACATCCTCGCGGAAGTTGGTGAAAGCCTCGACCATGTCCTTGAGGTTCAGCTGCTCGGGGCGACCGCCATTGAGCGCCAGCATGT
>CALRVN010000395.1:0-3633 GCA_943371625.1 Hyphomicrobium sp. CS1GBMeth3 | reverse complement strand
GAAGCCGGGCACCATGATCCGCTTCCTGCCGGGCGACTATCAGGGCTGCTTCGAGTTCACGAAGGAGAACAGCGGCACCTACGATGCGCCGGTCGTGCTCTATGCGGAGCGCGGCGCAGGCAATGCGCGCGGCGTAAAGATGACCTGCTGCAGCAGCGGCCGGCAGACGTGCTTCAATCTCGAAGACGCCGACTACGTCGCAATCGACGGCTTCGAACTCATCGGTGGAAAGTACGGCGTTCGCGCTATCGGACGTGGGTATCCCCAGAGCGAGCATTCGCGTGGCGTCGCGATCATCAGCTGCAACGGCCATGACCAGGGCCGCGATCCGTTCTTCTCCGCCCAAGCCGACTGGGCCGTGTGGGAAGGCAATGTCGCGTCCGGCGCCAAGAAGGACGACGGCCACGGCATGTACCTCAGCAACGGCGGCGACTGGAACATCGTGCGGTTCAACGAGACCTTCAACAACGTATCGAGCGACTTCCAGATCAACGCTGACCCGGCCTCGACGTGCGCGGAGCCGGGCATTCCGTTCAACGATCCGCGCTGTGACGCATATGCCGGTGAGGGCGAAGGCGGACAGGGCGCGAGCGACTACTTCCTCGTCGACGGCAACTACTTCCATCATGGCGCCGCGGGCGGACCGAACTTCACCAGCGTGCGACGGAGCGTGGTGCGCAACAACGTCTTCGGGCCGCAGACGCGCCATAACGTGAGCTTCTGGCAGGAGACGGACAACCCGAAGCTCGGGTCGAGCGACAACAAGATCCTGCACAATCTCTTCATCACCACGGCGAAGCATGGGGTGAAGTTCGAGGCCAACTCGACGCGCAACCTGTTCGCCAACAACGTCCTGGTCGGCGTCAGCACCGAGGGCGGCAAGGCTTCGGCGAATCCGAAGGCGCTGCTGATGGAGGTGGACGATACGGCGGGCGACAACACCTATCGCGACAACCTCTATATCTCGGGTCATCTGGAAGGGCGTGAGCCCGGCGAAGGCGAGCAGGTGAGCCAGGACTTCTCGGCTGCGTGGTTCAAGAACTTCCCGGTCCAACTCAACCACGACCCCAACGACTACACCCCGACAGCCGGGGGGCCGCTGCTCGGCAAGGGCAAGCTGTTCAAGGACGCGCCGGTCGATCGCAACGGCGTCGCGCGTCCCATTGCACCCGGTCTCGGGCCGATCGAGGCGCCGTGATACGCCAGTCGGCGGCGCACCGCGGCAGTTGGGTGGTGGTGAACACCGCCGCGGCCACAACCGATGCTTGAAACTGATGCATTTCGGACGCGGCAAGCCAAGGAACCCGCCGGCAGATGGTCCGCCGTGCTTGGTCCTGCTCTTACCCGACGCTAAGAGTAAACAATCGTCGCCGGGCTAAGGTGCGGGGGCACCTCCGGCGTGTAGCGTCGAGTAGGGTCGAGTATGGTGCGTCTGCGTCTGTTTGCATGGCCAGTCATGGCCGTGCTGAGTGTTGTTCTGCTCGGTGCTTCGAATGTCTGGGCGCAGGAAGCCGCGCCCGCACCGGCCGCCGGGACGACCCCGCTACCTCCGGTCGAGGTCACAACGACCGAAGCCAAGCCCAAGGCAAAATCCAAGACCAAGAGCCAGAAGGCAGCGGCCAAACCCGTGCCTGTGCAGGTCGCGGCACCACAACCGTCAGCTCCGAAGGCCAGCGACGGCGCCAGCACGGCTCCGGGCGCCGTCAACGGCTATGTGGTCAAGGAAGGCACGGTCGGCACCAAGACCAACACGCCGCTGCAGCAGGTGCCGCAATCGATTTCGACGGTGACGCGTCAGCAGCTCGAGGAGCGCAAGCCGCAGAACCTCGTCGATGCCATCGGCTACGTGCCGGGCGTTCGCGTCGGCGTGTCGGGCTACGATCCGCGCTTCGACTCCTTCAACATCCGCGGCTTCGACGCGACGTACAGCGGGATCTATCGCGATGGGCTGCGCCAGCTTGGCGGCAGCTTCGGCCAATTCAGAACAGAGCCGTATGGGCTAGACAGCATCACCGTACTGAAAGGCCCCTCGTCGGCACTCTACGGCGCAGGCAATGCCGGCGGCATCGTCGACATGTACACGAAGCGGCCGACCGAGACGCCGTTCAACGAGCTCGAACTCATCGTCGGCAGCTACGACCGCGTGCAGGGCAACTTCGATCTATCCGGGCCGGTGGCGCCGGGCAGCAGCGTGCTCTACCGCCTGACCGGCGTTGTCCGTGACAGCGATACGGAGGCACTCGGTGTGCCCGACGATCGCGTCTACCTGGCGCCGGCCTTCACGTTCAAGGTCGACGACGACACCAAGCTGACGGTGTTCGGCGAGTTCATGGACGCCACGACCGGTGCCAACATGGCCTGGCTCAACGATTACACCGGTGATCACGTGCGCCGCACCAACATCTGGTCGGGCGATCCCGCCTTCAACAAGTTCAATCAGACGCAGGAGCGGGTCGGCTATGAGCTCGAGCATCGCTTGAGCAATTCGGTGACGTTCCGCCAGAAGGCGCGCTATGCGCACTTGTTCGAGACCGCCGACTACATCGACATCTCAGACTTCGAAGACCCCGGCGCACCCGGAGTTTATCAGCGCGAGGGCGGCTTCATCGACAGCGCGGTCGACACCGCCAACCTCGACAATCAGCTCGAAGCCAGGTTCTCGACGGGGATCGCGCGGCACACGGTGCTTGCCGGCGTCGAGACGAGCTACATCACCTACTGGGAACAGTCGGCCTACACGCAAGACGGCTGGCCGCCGCTCATCGATTTCAACTATGGGCAGCAGCACATCGAGCGTCCGCCGATCGACACTTGGCTCGACCAGAGCCTGTTCTCGGTCGCAACCTACCTGCAGGACCAGATCAAGATCGACCAGTGGGTGGTGACGCTTTCCGGCCGGCGCGACTGGGCGCATACGGAGACCACCGAGACCACTGATGTCACCACCAACGTGAAGCAGGGCGACGAAGCCTGGTCAGGCCGCGCCGGTCTCAGCTACCTGTTCGATTTCGGGCTCGCCCCCTATGTCGCGTACGGCACGTCGTTCATCCCGAATGCGGGTGTCGACCTCGGCGACGGCACACCCTTCGAGCCGACGACGTCCAAATCGAAGGAAGTCGGATTCAAATATGCGGTGCCGGGCGCCAACGCTACGCTCAACGCGGCGCTGTTCGACATCGAGCAGAAGGGGGGACTCTTCTACGATCCCGAATCCGATCACAGCGTGCAACGCGGGAAGCTGCGCTCGCGCGGCTTCGAGATCGAAGGCGCGACGACGCTGGACAACGGCCTCAGCCTGCTCGCCTCCTACACGTTCCTCAACATGCGAATTGTCCAAGGCGAGGACGGCACGAACGGCAACGAGGTCTCGAGCACGCCGCGGCACATGTTCTCGGTGTGGAGCTATTACGCGCCGACCTCTGGCGTCCTGAAAGGCTTCGGATTTGGCGGCGGCGTCCGCTACCTCGGCAGCAGCTTCGGCGACGACGAGAACACGTTCAAGAACGAAGCCCACGCGCTGTTCGATGCCGCTGCGCACTACGACCTCGTCGGCATCTCGCAGGCGTTCGCGGGGACGCGGTTGCAGATCAACGCGACGAACATCTTCGACAAGCAGGACGACGTGTGCTCGTC
>CALRVN010000394.1:0-3660 GCA_943371625.1 Hyphomicrobium sp. CS1GBMeth3 | reverse complement strand
CGCATCGTACGTCCCGCGATGACTTCAGATGATGACGATCGCGGCGGCCAGAAAGGGCCGCGCGGTGGCAAGCCGGGCGCAGTACGCACGCCGACTCCGAAGCCGGATGAGAAGCGTGAGCGCATCAAGCTGACGATCAACAACGCCTTCGACGAGAAGCAGCGCGAGCGTTCGCTGGCCTCGCTGAAGCGTAAGCGCGAGCGCGAGAAGCTCAAGGCGATGGGTATTTCCCAGTCGCGTGAGAAGATCGTCCGCGAGGTGGTGATCCCCGAGGTCATCACCATCCAAGAACTCGCAAACCGCATGACCGAACGCGCCGTCGACGTCATCAAGTACCTGATGAAAGAAGGCGCGATGCACAAGATCAACGACGTGGTCGATGTCGACACCGCCGAGTTGATCGTGCAGGAGTTCGGACACACGCCGAAGCGCGTCTCCGAGGCCGACGTCGAAACCGGCTTCATCGGCGACAAGGACGACGAGGGCGCGCAAGAGAGCCGCGCTCCCATCGTCACGATCATGGGCCACGTCGACCACGGCAAAACGTCGTTGCTCGACGCCATCCGTCAGACGAACGTCGTCGCCGGCGAAGCTGGCGGCATCACGCAGCACATCGGCGCCTACCAGGTGAAGACGCCCTCCGGCGACAAGGTGACGTTCATCGATACGCCGGGCCACGAGGCGTTCACCGCCATGCGTGCCCGCGGCGCCAAGGTGACGGACATCGTGGTGCTGGTCGTTGCGGCCGACGACGGCGTCATGCCGCAGACGGTCGAGGCGATCAATCACGCCAAGGCTGCCGGCGTGCCGATCATCGTCGCCATCAACAAGATAGACAAGCCGCAGGCGGATCCGACGCGCGTGCGCACCGAGCTGCTGCAACACGAGATCGTCGTCGAAAGCATGTCGGGTGAGACGCTGGATGTGCCGGTCTCGGCGCTGAAGCGCACCAACCTCGACAAGCTGCTCGAAGCGATCCACCTGCAGGCCGAAATTCTCGACCTCAAGGCCAACCCGAACCGGTCGGCCGAAGGCATCGTGGTCGAAGCAAAGCTGGAGCGTGGTCGCGGTCCGGTCGGTACCGTGCTGGTGCAGCGCGGCACCCTGCGCGTCGGCGACATCGTCGTTGCCGGCAAGGCGTGGGGACGCGTTCGCGCCCTCATCGACGAACTCGGCGCCAACGTGGCAGAGGCCGGCCCATCGATCCCGGTGGAGATCCTCGGCTTCGACTCCGCTCCTGAAGCTGGCGACCAGTTCGCCGTCGTCGAGAGCGAGGGCCGCGCCCGCGAGATCACCGACTACCGCGTGCGGAAGCGTCGCGACACTATGGGCTCGGCTGGTACGCCGCGCACCCTCGAGCAGATGATGCAGTCGCTCAAGGAGACGGGCCGCAAGGACTTCACGCTGCTCGTCAAGGGCGACGTGCAGGGCTCGGTCGAAGCGATTGCCGGCTCGCTGCGCAAGCTCAACACCGACGAGGTCGCCGCGCAGATCGTCCATTCGGGCGTCGGTGGCATCACCGAATCCGACGTGGCGCTCGCGAGTGCATCGAAGGCAGTCATCGTTGGCTTCAACGTCCGCGCCAACGCGCAGGCGAAGGCGTTAGCCGAACGTGACGGCGTGCAGATCCGCTACTACAGCATCATCTACGACCTCGTGGACGACGTGAAAGCGGCGATGTCGGGCCTCTTGGCTCCGACCATCCGCGAGATCTATCTCGGGAAGGCGCAGATCCTTGAGGTGTTCAACATCTCGAAGACCGGCAAGGTTGCCGGCTGCCGCGTTACCGAGGGCAAGGTCGAGCGTGGTGCCAAGGTACGACTGCTGCGCGACGACGTCGTGATCCACGAAGGCACGCTGTCGACACTGAAGCGCTTCAAGGACGAGGTGAAGGACGTGCCCGCCGGTCAGGAATGCGGCATGGCCTTCGCCAACTACCAGGACATCCGCAAGGACGACCAGATCGAGTGCTTCAACGTCGAGACCGTAACCCGGTCGCTTTAAGCCGCTCACGGGCGCTGAACCCGTTCGCCTTCTCGGCGAACGGGGCGCCAGTCCAAGCTGTGCTTGGCTCCGCCAAGTTGCGAGGGCGGCGCTCGCGCCGGGTCGCCTTGCTCCCGCGGCCCTCCGGGCCGTAGCATTTACCCAAACCTAAGCCGTGAGCGGTCCAATCCCGCTATGGCGAATGGAAGAATTCCGTGACCAGATCCAAGAAATCGGCATCCGGCAAGCCGCCAACGCAGCGTCAGCTGCGCGTGGGCGAGATGATCCGCCACAAGCTCGCGGAGATGCTAGCGCGCGGCGAAATCCATGATGACGTAATCTCGGCGCACGTGATTACAGTGCCGGAAGTGCGTCTGTCGCCGGACCTCAAGCTCGCGACGGCGTACGTCGTGACGCTGGGTGACACGGGCACCGAAGCGGTGCTCGAAGCGCTGACGCGCAACAAGCGTTACATTCGCGGAGAGCTCGCGCAGGCGGTGAACCTGAAGTTCGCCCCCGACATCCGCTTCCGCCGCGACGATACCTTCGAGGAGGCGAGCCGCATCGATGCGCTGCTCGCGAGCGCGAAGGTGCGGCAGGACGTCAACAAGGACTGACGCGGATGGCACGACGCAAAAAGGGCAACCCGGTTCACGGGTGGGTGGTGCTCGACAAGCCGCTCGACATGACGTCGACGCAGGCGGTGGGCGCCGTGCGGCGGCTGTTCGAGGCGCAGAAGGCCGGGCACGCCGGCACGCTCGACCCGCTGGCGACGGGCATCCTGCCGATCGCGCTCGGGGAGGCGACGAAGACGGTGCCGTTCGCGGTCGATGGCGAGAAGGCGTACCGCTTCACCGTGCGCTTCGGCGTCGAGACGGATACCGACGATGCCGAGGGGCAGGTCGTGCGGACTTCCGAACGGCTTCCGACGCTGGAGGACATCGAGAACGTCCTCGCAGACTTCACCGGCGAGATCAGCCAGGTGCCGCCGTCGTTCTCCGCCATCAAGGTCGACGGAAACCGCGCCTACGATCTGGCGCGCGCCGGCGAGAAGGTGGAGCTGGAGGCGCGCTTCATCATGGTCGAAGATCTTCGGCTGGTTGACATGCCGGATGCCTCGACGGCGGTGCTTGAGGCCGAATGTGGCAAGGGCACCTATGTCAGGGCGCTGGCGCGCGACATCGGGCGGACGCTCGGGAGCGCGGCGCATGTGGTCGCGCTGCGGCGGACACGGGTCGGGCCGTTCGACATCGAAATGTCGGTGCAGCTGCCAGTGCTGCAAGAGGCCGCCGAGGCGGGGGAGATCGACGAACTGCTGCATCCGGTGGAGGCGGCGCTGGGGGACATTCCTGGGCTGAGTGTTGGCCCAAACGACGCCGTGAACCTCTCGCGGGGGCAGTCCGTCCTGGTGCGCGGGCGGGATGCCCCGATCATGAACGGTGCGGCCTATGCTCACTTCAAGGGTAAGATCCTCGCCCTGGGCGAGCTCGAAAAGGGGGCGTTCAGGCCGACGCGGGTGTTCAATTTCGGCTGAAATTGCATCCGCACCCGCCAACGCGGCCTAGTTAACGCCTATAGGCCCGGTTTCAGGGCGATTTATGCTCGCGAGCGCGGCCCGCTCGTGTATAAGACGGCCACTACTGGCGACCCTGCTGGACGACATCCCGGCTGTGGCCG
>CALRVN010000393.1:0-3669 GCA_943371625.1 Hyphomicrobium sp. CS1GBMeth3 | reverse complement strand
CGGCGGATACCGCAATCAGAAGACGCGCAGATCCCTGCACGCCATTTACGCGACGACGCATACTCAACTCCCGCAACAAAACTTACGCACCCAGGGGCAACTGCCCTGGTGGGAGGACGCTCGTATTCATGACTGTAGTAGTCAAATTAACGGGTCGGCGCGGCGCGGCGGGAGGCGTCGCGAAGGCGCCAATGAACGCGCGTCATGCCGAGGACCGGGCTCAATCTGTGGCGCCTTCACCACAAGCGACGCAGTGAAACACGCAAATCCCAGCGCTCGCCTTCGCCACTTTCGGTCGCTACTACATTCAAGGTCCGGCAGTAACTCCAATCAGCGTCTGCATTTCAGCAGCGCGGACGGGACTCGGTAAGAGCTTGCTCACGAGCATGCGGAGCACGAACCATTGGCGCAAAAATCCGACCGCCTTGCCGAACGCCTTTCAAAACGCGCGGCGCAACTGACGCCCACGCACCGCGTCGTGGCGGACTACATCAACAGCCATCGGCAATCTGCGATGACGATGTCGGCGACCGAACTTGGCGCGGCGATCGGCACGTCGGATGCCACGGTGATCCGCGCCGTGCAGGCTCTGGGATTCAACGGACTGCGAGAGCTGAAGCAGGAGATCGCTGCATCGACAGGCCATGGGGCGACGCCGGCCGACAATATGATGCGGACGCTCGCGGCGGTCGAAGGAGCGGACGCGGCTGTCGATCAGGTGCTGAACGCGCACACTGAGGCGATCGCGCGATTATCAGAATCGCGCGGGCAAATTAGCGAGGCGATTGCCGAACTGAGCGCTGCACCGCGCATCGGCGTATACGGGATCGGGCCGTCCGCCGCCATCGCGAGCTACGCGCATACGCTGCTCGGCCGGATGGGGAAGCCGGGCATCCTTCTGCAAACCACAGGCAGCGGGCTGGCCGACCACCTTCTGGATCTCGCCAACGTCAACGCACTTCTATTGCTGGCTTACGGCGAGGCCTATCCCGAAGTCGAAGCAACGATCGCCGAAGCGCGAAGGCTGAAGCTGCCGATCGTGCTGATCTCGGATTCGCTCGAAGAGCGGCTGGCGCGGCAGGCTAAGGTTACCGTCACCGTCGCGCGCGGCCGGGCTGGAAATGTGGCATTGCATGGGGCGACGCTGGTTTGCGTCGAGGCCATTCTACTGGGCGTTGCATCAAAGGATCCTGCCCGCGCCCTCGCAGCGCTGCAAAGGCTGAACGACCTGCGGCAGGTCGTCAGAAGCCGACGGAAAAGCTGATTCCAGACGTTGACTACTACACTTAGGCCTGCGACTCGCTGGTGTGGGCGCTCTATTTGCGAGTTCGATATGCGGTTGACCAAAGCAACGCACGATCAGCTTGAGATACTCCTTTGCGTCAACGACCTGGCGCCGGCTTGCGTGCCGGTGCAGACGCTTGCCACTGCGCTCGGCCTGTCGCTTCCGAACGCGCTGAAGCACGTCAACTGCCTGGTTCATGCGGGGCTCGTCAGCGCAAAGCGCGGCCCCGGTGGCGGGGTCTCGTTCATCCGTTCGCCGTCGGCCGTCAAGCTGGGCGAGACGGTCGAAGCGCTCGAGCAGATCAACTCCAAGCGGCTGCCCGAGGCAGGGTTGGGCGAGGCGGGGCGGGGCGACAGATCGCTTGCCTTCCTCAACGACGCGCTCGCCCACTTCATCGATATTCTGGACAACTTCACGCTCGCCGATCTGGCTTCCGGGCGGACGAGCGTCGGCGGGAAAGCCCCCAAGCGGCGACAGCGTTCGCGCGCCAGTACCGCGCCATCGGCGTCGCGCTAGGTGCCGCGCGGCTTTGCGCGCGCGGTGGGCGCGGCAGACGTCGGATCATCCGGCCATGGGTGGCGCGGGTAGCGGCCCTTCATATCGGCTTTGACGGCCGACCATGATCCTTTCCAGAACCCTGGAAGATCGCGTGTGATCTGGATCGGCCGGTGGGCCGGCGAGAGCAGATGCAGGGTCAGCGGCAGCTTGCCGTTGGCGATGGCGGGATGCTGCGTCAGCCCAAACAGCTCCTGCACGCGGATGTGGAGTGCAGGTGCACCGGTGGTCTCGTAGTCGATGGCGTGACGATTTCCGGTCGGGGCTTCGAAGTGCGTCGGCGCTTCTTCCTCGAGGCGGCGTTTCAGGTTCCATGGGATCAGCGCGTCGAGCGCGGCCCCGAGGTCGTCGGCGCCGATGTCGGACAGCTTCGTCTTTTCGTTGAGGAACGGTGCGAGCCAGGCATCGACGCTGTCGGTGAGGGCGGTGTCAGTGAGGTCGGGCCAGTCGTTTTCGCCAGCGGCGCGCAGGAACCCGACGCGATCGCGCAGCTGGAACTGTGCCTTACTCCACGGCAGGCGCGTCAGCCCCAGCTTGGCGATGCCGTGCGCGAGCAATCGTGCCGTGTCGTCGCCGGGCGTCACCGCGCGCGGCTCGGCCGCGAATACGATGGCGTCGAGGCGCCGGACGCGGCGTGCGCGCAACGCGGCGGCGGCGCGGTCGAACTCGACCTCGTCGGTTTCGCGGATGCGCGTGCCGGCGGCGGCCAGCACATCGGTCTCGTCGGCGGCGACGGCGGAGAGGATGCGCGTCGATGCTGCGGAGCCGGAAAGCTCGCCAGCGACTAGGAATGCAGAACGCGCCAGCGGATGCGTGGGATCGAGATTGCCGCCGCGGCCATTGGCGAGAAGGAACTGTCCCGGCGCACCGCGGGCCTTGGCGATGCGGTCGGGAAAGGCGAGCGCGAGGAGGCGTGCAATGGACAGATCAGACGCCGATGCGCGCGAGGCGCGGCCCGCGCTGGCGATCCTTGCCCAATTGCCGGCGAGCTTGCGCATGTCGGTGGCGCGGCGTGAGCGATCGCGGCGGAACCCATCGAGGCGATGTGCGAGGTCGACGTCATTGCCGCCGATGCCACGCTCGACGAGCAGTGCGGCGATGTCCGCGGCCTCGTCGGCCTGTCCGAATTCGGCCGCGCTGAGGACCATGCGCGAGAGACGCGGCGGCAGCGGCAGCGACCTCAAGCGTTTGCCCGATGCGGTGATGCGGCCCTCGGCGTCGAGTGCTCCGATTTCGGTAAGCTCCTCGCGGGCAGCGTCAATGGCGGCTGCGGTCGGCGAGTCGATCCACAAGAGGGCGCGCGGGTCGGCAGTTCCCCACTCCGCGCAGTCGAGCAACAGCGGCGCGAGGTCGGCGGATCTGATCTCGGGTTCGGCGAAGGCCGGCAGGCTCTGCGTCTGCGGCTCGTCCCAGAGGCGGTAGCAGATCCCGGGCTCGGTACGGCCGGCACGGCCGCGGCGCTGGTCGGCGGCGGCACGGGAGACGCGCACGGTCTCGAGGCGGGTGACACCGACGTCAGGCTCGAAACGCGGGACGCGGGCGAGGCCGCTGTCGATGACGACGCGCACGCCCTCGATGGTTATGGAGGTCTCGGCGATGGAGGTGGCGAGCACGACCTTGCGGATGCCGCTCGGCGCCGGCTCGAGCGCCAAGTCCTGCGCCTTGATATCCATGGCGCCGTAGAGGGGTGCAAGCACGATGCTCTTGTCGCTGATGCGGGCGGCGAGGCGCTCCTCGACGCGGCGGATCTCGCCCTGCCCCGGCAGGAACGCGAGGATCGATCCACGTTCCTCGCGCAGGGCACGCATCACCGCGTCGGCCATCTGGTC